>JARRLJ010000017.1:0-10999 GCA_037387025.1 Gemmatimonadales bacterium | reverse complement strand
AATTGCCACGCGGTATGAGTGGCCGTGCAAGCGCCTGCACTTGTGTCCCTCGGGGACATTGGGCAAGTGGTGCGCCGCCTCGAATGACACTTCCTTGAAGATCTCCAATTCCGACCTCACGGGATACCGAGAATCTTGTGAGTCTGAATGCTGAGACGCCATGTCGGATGATCCATGCAATATTGCATTGCACGGTCGGTGTTGTGTTTTAGGTTGGGTCCGCACATGGGCTGGAGAAAAAAGTGTTTGAAGTCGAGTCCCTCGAATTGTTCGGGTTGAGCTCCCACCTGTGGATATACTAGCTTCAGCTCGTCTCCGGATTTCTGCCAAAGTCTAGTCCCTGCTTTGGGACTCACACAGATCCAATCAACTCCCGGCGGACAAATCACTGTTCCGTTGGTCTCGATGGCGACCTCGAAGCCTGTTTCATGAAACGCATCAACCAGTTCGGAATCAAGTTGCAGCGAGGGTTCACCTCCAGTACAGACCACGAACTTGGACTTCTGCGTCGTCTCACTGGCTGGCCACACTATTGCGACCGCGCGTGTTAGATCCTCGGCTGTGCGATACTTGCCGCCGCCCGAACCATCAGTACCTAATATATCCGTATCGCAAAAGCTGCAGACTGCTGTGTCCCGATCCTCTTGCCGGCCCGACCACAAATTGCAGCCGGAGAACCTGAGCAGGACAGCGGGGCGCCCCACATTCGCACCCTCGCCCTGAAGTGTGTAACGAATTTCCTTGACGGTGTAGCTCACCGGTCAGCTCCGATGTGGTCGCGGTAGACACACGGATCCGACAAACCGGCTTCAGAGAAGGCAGCTAGCCTCAGCTGACATGCATCGCACCGGCCGCACGCCACGGCCTCTGCCGTAGGATCATAACAAGTTACCGTCGAGCCGAAATCCACTCCCAACTCCAGCCCTCTCACTATGATCTCCTTCTTGGATGAGTCGATCAACGGCGCGTGGATCTCGATCCTTCTTCCCAACTCGGTCCCGGCACGAGTCGCTAGGTCGGCCATTCGCTGGTACGCCTCGATGTATTCCGGCCTGCAGTCCGGGTATCCGCTGTAGTCGAGGGAGTTTACTCCGATGAAGATATCCTGCGCATCCAACACCTCCGCCCACCCTAACGCGAAGGATAGGAAGATAGTATTACGGGCAGGAACGTAGGTCGTCGGTATGGCATATCCCATCGTATCCAGCAAACGGTCTTTCGGAACCGGGATGTCGTCAGTCAGAGAGGATGCGCCAAACGCACGCAAGTCGATATCCAGCACTATGTGGTTTGCGACACCGATGTGGCGTGCGACGCGTCTTGCAGCCTCGACCTCGACCTCATGACGCTGGCCGTATCGGAATGTCAGCGCGTACAGCTGGAAACCCTCCGCTTTCGCTATCGCGAGGGTTGTGGAGGAATCCATACCTCCACTCAGGAGGATGACGGCCTTCCGCTGTTGTTCCACTCAGGCCTCCAACTCGCCCCTTATCGCTCGTGCCACGATCCCTATTCCCCCACGGATGTTCTGCGTTACCTCTACCATCACACCGGCGGGATCGATCGCATACACAATGTCATCTGCTATCCGCCCGGCAATGCTCTCGCAGAACGCTCCCTCGTTGCGGAATGACCAGAGGTAGTACTTGAGAGCTTTTGATTCGATACAAAGAGCTTTGGGAGTGTACTCAATAATCACGGAACCAAAATCCGGCTGGCCTGTCCGCGGACACAGGGCTGTGAACTCGGTAGCCTCCATGATGACAAGTTGCACATCCGGCGCTGCGAACGCCGCCTCCTTTAGTGCCTCCCGAGCCTGATCTGGATCCGAAGGTGTCGGGAGGGGTCCGGATATCGGGATTCTTGGCTGCTCGGCCACGATGCAATGCCTCAAGCAATTGACGTGTGAAATATGATCGTGTCACTCTCCGGTGTCAGCTAGGGACATTGCGAAACTGTGTCTCACCGGTCACGCTCGAAGTTGGCCAACCGCTCGACCACCAAGTCTTGTACATATTCCACGGGCCGTACTGGCGTGTCGAAGTTGTTGGCGATTATGCTGAACGCGAGCAGCTCGCCATCAGCGGTTGTAACGTATCCAGACAGCGCCCTGGCGTTCGAAATGAACCCCGTTTTGGCATGCGCGTTGCGTGCTGCCCGTGATCCCACCATTCGTCTCTCCAACGTGCCATCGACACCGGCGACCGGCAATGCTTCGTAGAACACGCTGAAGTCCGGGCGCCGCGCCATCACTCGCAGTATCCGAACGATGGCCTCGGGAGCCAGATAGTTGTATCGCGAGAGACCAGACCCATCGTAATAAACGTACGAATCGTCGGGAATGCCCCAGCTCGTCAGTGTTTGTGTGACGGCTCGACGTCCCGCCGCGACGCTACCGCTATCCGTCGCCACGGTGCCCAGGTACCGCAGTAACATTTCGCCAATCTGGTTCTGACTCTCTTTGAGAAACGGCCGGAGAATGTCACCCAAAGCTGGCGAACGGTGCACGAAGAGCACAGTGGACAAGTCGCACTGCATGACTGCGTCATCGCGATCACGTGGTGGATCTGATAACAATATGCCTCTGGACTCTAGAGTCTCCTGTAACACGGTGGCGAAGAAGAGAGTGGGATTGTGCGGAGCTACGTAGCGCATGATCGAATCGCTACCGATCCAGATCTCGCCTCCGACATCAACGTCGTTGGAAAAGGGCCGGCGGGACGCGTACACACCCACCTCAGTGCTGTCGTCCGTCGTCACCGCCTGTCCGTGCAGGGTAATGTAGGACGTAGCAGGGACAACGACTGGATCGACAGGATCACCAACGGAATCACCTGGTACGAACCTGAGTCCCAGTGCACCTTCGTTGAACAGTAGGGCCCCGATTTCAGCAGCATAGGCTGCCCCCAGGTAATCCCACGCCCAACCCGGCCCAATATGCACGTCGTCGAACAGATCGTCGTCCGCAACAACACCGCCGTCGATTGCACTTATCCCCAGGCTGCGGAGAGAATCCGCCCAAGCGCTGAATACAGCAAGCGCATCCCCATCCTTGAAACGCTCAGATATCGAGGGATCACCGCCGCCAAGCACCAAGAGATCCCCAGCCAGCGTGCCGTTCTCCGCATCGATGCTGCCGCACGCGACAAACCGAGTCTGGAACTGGTGATCGGAGCCGAGCCGCGTGAGCGCCACAGTACTCGTCACCAACTTCATGTTGGAGGCAGGCATAAACAGCTTGCGGGCATTCCTGCGGTAAAGGATCTGGCCGTTCTCCACGGATTGCACCATCACTCCCCAGTGTGCGTTCTGGTATGCTGGGTCGGCGAAGATGGTGTCCAGTTCAGCTTGTAGAACCGGGATAGACTCCAAGGCGTGGGGCGATACAGGAGCCATCTGACGGGGTCCACAAGCAGCGCCCAAGACTACTTGGAGGGACGCAAGTATCGGCAGTGCATTGTTTCTCATGAGTGACACAGTACTGGTCGAGAGTTGTCTTTGGAAGTGCCCGGCATTTACGGAGATTGGCCTCGGGAACGAGAGCGGCGACGCGCACCTGGCTCTATCACAGCTGGGATATCTGTACCCACCATTGACTTACAGCGACCTGAGTCTGTGCCAGCCGGCGCCATGGGTTGCTACAACGTGCTCGGAGGCGGGCGTTCGGCAGACCCAGGTTAGACAACCACCGCGTGTACTCTCACTGCTCTGCACGGGCGACTCCATACTCGGCGATTGCCCGGATAGCCGACAATTCGTCGAATCGGGTGCCCGACGATCCAAGGTACACGAATCCAGTCCCGGGCAATCCGCTGTACGATCGCACCCACCAGGATGCCCGCCCGTTTTCATCCCAACCCAAGACGTCGACGCTCTCCTGGTCGTCGATTGCATACGAACTGAGCCACCACCTCGGAGCACCCCATTCCCGCCCGATGGTAGTAGCAGTCGCTCCGTATGAGTCGAAGTTCATCGCCTCAAAATCAACGCCCAATAGTCTGCTGCAACGTGCTCTGTCCACGCCCGTGACCCGGCCCGTTTCCTCATCTCGCTCAAGGAGCATCGGCGGGAGACCCAGCCACACAACCTTACCTCCACTGTCCAGATAACGCCGAAACAGTACCGTATCGGAGGGCTCAACCGCCACAGATGACGGCAGATGATCCATCGAAAAAACGATGACACTGCGCGCGCCGTCATCAACACGTGCCTCCATGAATGCTCCTAGAGCTCGAGCGTCTAATGTTTCGTAGCCATGCTGCTCAAAGAACTCTCTGGCAACGGCATGGGACTCGTAATAATTGACGTCGCGGAGGCTCTCATCCCAAAACACAGCGAGATGAGTTGGGTCTGTCTCGCCAGTCAGCGCATAGACATTACCGTCATCACTCCCGAAAAAAACGACGCCCTGATGAACAACCGGAGTCGATAGCACGCCTCCGGTGGTTCGATAGTTCCAGCGCTCGCGCCCCGTTTCCCGATCAATCGCCCTCAGATAACCTCCGTTATCACCGATGTATACGGTGCCGTCTACGACCGCTGGCGAAGACCACGTGTAGCCTGCCGCATCGAACCTCCACAATTCCTCGCCTGTGGCCACATCCAGCGAGTGCACAAAAAGACCATCTGACGTGCCACTGTAGATGCGATCTCCGAGTACCGCGGGTGAGGACATAGCCCATGAAAGGCTATGGTCGGCGCGCCACTTTCTTTCTCCGGTCACTTGATCCAGAGCGTACATATGACCGTCTCGTGACCCGACGAATACGGTCCCACCTGCTACTGCCGGAGACGCGATTATCGATTTGCGATCGAATCCAAAATCCGCCGATCTGAGGCTGGCTCCCTCGGTTTCGTGGTGCCAGACTTCCGTGCCGGAACCCACATCCACCGCGTACGCGCGACCATCTGCACTGCCAACGAAGACCACTCCTTCGCCGTATGCGGGAGACGATCTGATTCGCCCACCCGTCCGGAACCGCCACAGCTCGGTTCCGGTCGCCAACTCAAGGGCATACAGAACCCCATCTCCGGCCCCGAAGACGACCGTCGTGGCGATTACGACGGGAGAGGACGTATATGCATCCCATCCTTCGAAACCCCATTCCCACGGAACAACGTCACCCGTCTCGAACTGCCACCGCTCTCTCCCAGATGCGATGTCAACCGCATGGAATACCCCTTTCCTGCTCCCGAACACCACCAGACCACGAGCTACGGCAGGTGTCGAATTTATCGGACTACCCGCGTTGAAGACCCACATTCTCTGTCCCGTAGAGCGATCCAGGGCGTATACGTGCCCGTCGCCACTGCCGATGAAGACGCGATCACCAAGCACTGTCGGAGAGGACCTCACAGGCCCCTCTGTGCTGAAGCGCCACAGAAGGGTGCCTTTCTCGTCCACATCTTGTGTGTCGTATACACCTGTGTGCTGCGCGTTACCGCGAAACATTGCGACTTGTTCAAATGAATCCGTAGCGGAGCACGAGAGCGCCGCTAGCGACAGCAGAAACCATAGATTTCGCCTAGGAATCATCTTGTCCTCGTGACAGAGTGCTGCGAACGCACGTTGGCTCGGGCAATCCCAGCATCGACCGACCCCTCGCGGGCCCTACGCTCGGGATCAGAGGCGGGTTTCGAGTTTGGGGTCCTGATCACGGCGTCGGAACCACGGTTCACGGCTCGGACCAGAATCGGGCGTCGCGTAGCTGTTACTATGGCGCGAAATGCGAGTTGCCACCAGATTGGATGCATGAGTTACTTCCGGTCCGTGCTTGGCGGCAGAGTGGCGGTTGCGATTCTGGCTGCCTTCTTATCAACCTCTTGCTCTGTGATAGGCAGAGTCAGGTTTGAACGCCCCACCGCGGACCTGGAATCGATCGAACTAACGGGCCTGGGAATCTCCGGCGGTTCGATGAACCTGGTCCTCGACGTATTCAATCCGAATAGCTACGAGCTGCGCGCCATGCGTATTGATGCAGGCATCGATCTGGAGGGCACTCACTTCGGAGACGTGCGCCTGGAGCGGGACATAAGCCTGAAGCCGACAGAGCACACGACGGTGAGGATACCGGTCGCGTTTACTTGGGCGGGCGTGGGAGCCGGCGCCCGTGGGATGCTGACTCGGGGCGCAGTCGACTACACCCTCGACTCCAGGATCTACGTAGCGACTCCAGTGGGCGATCAGACCGTAGAGTTTCGGAACTCCGGACTCGTGCCACTGAAAGACATTTTCGACTAGTACTTACTCTTCGTCAGCGACCAACTCGACTTCCTCGTCGCGGATCTTTCCAAGGACTGTCGGCAATTCTATCCCTGCTTGCTCTGCCAGCTCGTGCATGGCCGGCAGCGAACCGATCAGACTCGAAAGAAAGTTCGCAGTCGAGCCGCTTTGACGCGACCGGTCACCGCCATTCCCGGAGTCCCACACCGTGATCTTGTCGATCTTGAGGTTCTGAATTGCCTTCACCTGCTCAGCGACTAGCTTCGGCAGTTGCTCAATAAGCAGCATGGTGGGTGCTATCTGAGGATTCTCTGCACATCCAGCCACCAGACTCTTGTACCCCTCCGCCTTTGCTTCGAGTACCCTCCGGATGCCTTCCGCCTCAGCCTGGTACTTGGCGAGCATCGCATCCGCCACACCGCGGGCCTCCCGTCTCGATCGCTCGGCAGTTGCCTCCGCCTCTATCTCGACCCGTTGCTTCTCGATCTCCTGCGGCGCCAGCTCATCCTTGCCAAGTCTGGCTAGCTCTTGTTCGCGCTCTGCTGTGAAGATCGCCTGCTCCGCTTTGGCTACCGCCACATCCGCTTTCTGTTTTGCCAGAGCGCGAACCTCAGCCAGCGCTGCGTTGGAGTCGGCAATCTCTGCCCGTGACTTGTTTTCCCCTTGGACGGCGAGAGACTCAGCGCTGGCGACCTTGATACGCTTCTCTTGCTCGGCCGTCTTCTGCCCTGCAACAGTCTCAGCATCACGCTCAGCTGTCGCAATCTCGTAGTCTCTTTTCGACTCGACTTCACCCTTTATTGCACTGGCTTCAAACGCCGCGACCTCTACGCGCTGTTTTTGTTCAGCCTCCTTCTGTCCCGAAACGGATGTCGCCGCCTCTCTCGCAACACCGATGTTCTTCTCGCGGTCAGCAATCGCTTGCCCGGTAGCTCCGTCACGATCCTGCTGGGCCACCTCTACCTTGGCTCGATTGATGGCCTCAGCCGCGGCGCGCTTACCTATGGCCTCGATATACCCACTCTCGTCGGTGATGTCCCGAATGTTCACATTGATCAGAGCCAGTCCGATCTTATTGATTTCCTCGGGGACATTCTCGTTTATCAGACTCATGAACTTCTCGCGGTCCTTGTTGATCTCCTCGATCGACAACGTCGCGATCACCAGGCGCAGCTGACCCAGAATGATGTCCTGAGCCTGTTCCTGAACCTTACCTTCAGTCAGGTATAGCAGCCGTTCCGCAGCCGCATTCATGAGCACGGGGTCGGTGGAGATTCCGACCGTGAAGGTTGCGGGCACGTTTACCCTGATGTTGTTGAGCGACAGCGCACCCTGCAGAGGTATGTCTATCACCATCGGTTCCAGGTTCAGATAAGCATAGTCCTGGAGCAGCGGCAGTATGAACTTCCCACCTCCGTGGAGGCAGTGCGCGGCTCTATTGGCCCCCACTTTACCGTAGATGACGAGGACGCGGTTACTAGGACACCGCTTGTACTGCTTTACCACAAAAATGAGAAGGAAAAGGAACAGCAATGCCACCGACCCGAGGAGACCAAGCCACATCATTGGGTTCCCCTCGAGGCCGGTTTGCGGCAATAGAGCAAGCGAAAACATGTTATGCTCCCTTCAACATCGGGCTTCAGGCCCTCATCACCGTTATCGTATTGTCGTCGTTAATCTCCGTCACTCTCACTCGGGCGTGCGACTCGATGAACTCATGGTCAGTGACGGCATTATAGAAGCGCTCGCGGTTATCGATCACCAGCCGAACCCTGCCTCTGCCTTCCCGATGCGGCGGGATGGCAATGTACACGCTACCCTCTACGCCCAGAGCCGCGTCTATTCTCATAGTACCGCTGCTCTGAAACCGATATACTACCCCGAGCAGCTTTCCCAATAACCACACCATTCCCGCACCCGTCACAAATCCGAATACAGTGCTGGACGTGATGTCCCAGCCAGCGCCCCGTAGCCCACCCAGGCCACCCCAACCGAAACCCATCAAGAAGGCTGCAATGGTTTGAACAGACAGCACTTTGAAAGCGCTGCTCGAGTCGGTGTGGTCTCCAACGTGACCGTCGGCGTGGAAATCTCCGTGGGCACCGACATCAAAATCAGAGTCGACGTCCCCATCTCCGCCAACGAACATCAGAGCCATCCGAACCAGAAAGAAAAACGATCCTATAAAGGCTGGAATTGTGAACCAGGCAGCCAGTCCACCAAAGAACAGGTCCATCACGTCCCCCCAAAGAGTCCGAGGAGGCAGCAGACTCGAAAGCACACTAAACGTACCGTCTCGTACGATCGGGTGCCAGATGATCCAGAACGGTCGATACCGCTGGACTGACCGCATTACGGGGTTACGTTTGTATGATCTCACTGGGTTTCCGAACAGACTCACAAAACGCAGAACACTGGACCTGTACGCATTCTCAATGCCGCGAAGAAGCTACTACCAAGTTCATCACCTTAGCGGCAACGTGGCGGTGCTGCTAGGTGACGATCAGAGGCAAGTTGCAGTCCCTCTGTCACGCCTGCCACGGAATGCCACCGAGGGCGTCGTACTTTCGGTACCGCTCAGCAAATCCGGCGCACCATCCTGGTCTGCTGCGAAGGTCGACGTTGCAGAGGGAAGACGTAGACTAGGACAATCTGGGGATCATGATGAGGCGAACGAGAGTACGTAGCGTAGCTGTCGCCAACACCGGGAACGCCGCTTTCGCAGTCGCTCGATCGATGAGCCGTACGTTCGCCGTTCTCTGGGGAGTACTCATCGTATGTCCCTCCCTCGAGGCACAAACCGTTGAGATTACCGACGACATCGATGAGAACATACGAGCGAGGATCGACAACGAGTACAATGTTGGCATCATCATTGGTATCATCGATGAAGGCGGACGACGCTATCGGGCATACGGTGAGACCGAATTCGGGAATCGAGTGGAACCCGACGCGAACACGGTGTTTGAGATTGGATCGATCACGAAGGTATTCACGTCGATTCTGCTTGCCGAAATGGTGCGAGCTGGCGAAATTCAGCTGAACGACCCTGTAGAAAACAGCCTACCCGATGGTGTCACCGCTCCGACTCACAACGGGCAGTCCATCACTCTCTCCCACTTGGCAACCCACTCGTCAGGTCTACCTCGACTACCGAGCAATTTCGCACCGGGGGATGCCCTGAACCCCTATGCCGATTACACCATTGACCGGATGTATGAATTTCTTTCGACGTACACTCTGACTCGTGACATCGGCAGCCAATACGAGTATTCCAACTACGGCGTGGGCTTGCTCGGTAACCTGCTCGCCACGCGCATCGGCGTCGCGTACGAGACGGCCATCACAGAGCGAGTCACCGGAGTTCTAGGGATGGCGGACACACGGATCACGTTGAGTGCCGATATGACAGCGCGTCTTGCGCGCGGCCATGCCGGCACGGTCGCGGTACCGAATTGGGATATTCCCGCTTTGGCCGGAGCCGGCGCGCTGCGGTCGACGGTCAACGATATGCTTACGTTCCTGGCCGCGAATACCGGCTTGGTGGAGACTCCGCTACATGCCGCAATGGTGATGACACACGAAGCGAGAGTCGAGACGGCGTCTCCGTCTATGTTGGTCGGTCTGGGATGGCATATCCGAGTGAGCGACGAGGGTGAGACTGTCTGGCACAATGGTGGCACAGGAGGCTACCGAAGCTTCATCGGATTCGTTAGAGGAGGCTTGACGGGGGTCGTAGTGTTGAGCAATTCAAACCGTTCGGTAGATGATATCGGCTTCCATCTGTTGGACTCCGCGTTTCCTCTGTGGCAGCCCCGAGTAGCCGTGGATGTCGATCGGGCAATTCTGCAACAGTATGCAGGACAGTATGAACTCGCGCCGAATGTGGTCATCGACGTGCAACTGCTCAATGGGCGTCTGACGGCACAACTCACGGGCCAACAGCGGTTCCCCCTGTATGCCGCATCTGATTCGGAGTTCTTCTACACTGTGGTTGACGCTGATATCACTTTTGGAAGAGACGATAGTGGCACAGTCACTAGTCTCGTGCTCCACCAAGGGGGTCGAAACCGATCAGCGCGAAAGATGAGATAGGAACCCTCCCACAAAAGTTCCGCCCAAGGCGACGTGCCTTCCTCACGCCCGCCACGTGTTAGCCATCACAGCGTCAGGGCACTCTACTCCGTTAGGTTGCAGCTGTCATCCGAGCCCCCACACCCACGGAGTGGGCTCGAGATCTGAATCCCCTGGAGGAAGCTCTTATGTCATTGCGCTTCAAATGTTTGGAGGCTCTGGGGTTGGGATTTGCTCTGGTTCTGTCAGCCTGCTCAGACTCCACAGCCCCATCTTTCGATGGAAACTTCGACGCCGCTGCAACATCAGCCAGTTTGCAGACCGTTGATCAGGCCTTCGACACCACGCCATTTCAAAGCCTCGTCGCTTTGGGCGGTGAGTTCGTCGTAGGTGGTGGCGTACCGGCCGCATCGGCGAGCCTCTTGAGGGCTTCGGCCGACCCCCTGACCATGAACGAGCAGGCCCAACTGGCGGCACAGCAGATTGCCGCTGCAGTCGCTGCGCCGGCAGCGATCCTCATTCCAGAGGAGTACCGAGGTCTGACCTACGTATACGTGCAGGGTGAAGGATACCAAGTCGATCCCGAGCGAACTGACGGTCCGGCGATGTGCGTCCGTTTCATATTGTACGCCGTGGCCGTAAATCCAGTGACCGGTGAGATCACAGACGTGCTGGACTAGATCGGTTACACAGATGTGATCG
>JARRLJ010000016.1:0-22900 GCA_037387025.1 Gemmatimonadales bacterium | reverse complement strand
TCCTTGCGCAGAGCCCGCTCGTCCATCTTCTTCGTCAGATCAGCGGTCTTGGTGGCATAGAACAACTGCAAGATTTCGCTATTCGAACCGTACCCGAGGGCTCGCAATAACGCCGTTGCCGGAAACTTCTTCTTCTTGTCAATATGCACGTAGATGACGTCGTGGATGTCGACCGTGAACTCGACCCACGAGCCACGGAACGGAATGATCCGAGCGCTATTTAGACGCTGCCCGTTGGGGTGGATGGTCTCCTCGAACACGACTCCCGGAGAGCGGTGCAGCTGGGACACGACAACACGCTCGGCACCGTTGATGACAAAGGTCCCCAGCGGTGTGAGTATCGGGAGCTCACCGAGGTACACTTCTTTCTCCAGAATGTTCTTGGGCCGCTGGACCCCGCTTTCGAGAGTCTCGTTGACTACCAACCGCAGAGTCGCCTTCAGAGACGCTGAATACGTCATGTCCCTTTCGATACACTCGGGAACACTGTACTTCGGTTCTCCCAACCCGAACGAAACGAACTCGAGAGAGTAGTTTCCATTCACGTCCGTTATCGGGAAAACCTCCTTGAAGACTCGTTCCAGTGCGATGTCCGCTCGCTCGGCATCCTCATCCGAACGTAGCAGTGCCTGGAACGACTCTGTCTGGATGTCCAGGAGATGCGGCATCGGCATCCCAGTCTCCAGCTTGGCAAACGAAATGGTCGGGACTTTGTTCGTCATGTGCCTTCCTCAGACAGCGCAAATTGCCCCGCTGGCTTCCTCTCGGCACACAGGCCGCAGGAAGCCAGTCTCGGGGCTCTTATTACGAGCAGTGTTGTCGATCGTCCGTTGGTGCATGCCGCCTCAGCTGAATGTGGCTCACGGTTTGAGACCCACCGCAACTGCGGCGAGCCGCCGCGGTCTACTTCAGCTCGACGGTAGCACCCTGCTCTTCGAGTTTCTGCTTGACGCTCTCGGCTTCTTCCTTCGCAATGCCTTCCTTCACGTTGCTGGGCGCAGAGTCAACCAGGTCCTTCGCCTCCTTGAGCCCGAGGGAAGTCACCTCTCGCACCGCCTTGATCACCTGGATCTTCTTCGATCCAGCTTCCTTCAGTACGACAGTGAATTCACTCTTCTCCTCCGCCCCTCCACCTGCACCCGCATCGCCAGCCGCCGCACTTGGCGCCGCAGCCGCAGGAGCGGCCATCACGGTCACGTTGAATTTCTCCTTGAAGGCATCAACCAAGTCGGCCAGCTCCATAACCGACATGTTGCCAATGGCCTCAAGGATCTCGTCTTTGCTCAGCGTAGTCTTTGTTGCCATTCCTGTCTCTCTCTCAAGCCTGGGTTTCAGCGGCGGCACGCTCCGCGCGAAGCGCTTCAATGGCGCCCACCATTTGGTACAAAAGTCCGTCGATGGCGCTTGCGAAGCCCTGCAGGGGAGCCTGCATGAGTCCCAACGCCTGGCCCAACAGCTGATCACGCGACGGCAGGGACGCCAGCCGCTTCACTTCACCGGCGGAGACCGGTTGGCCATGGACCAATCCCGCCTTGACCTGCAGCCCTTCGTGCTCCTTTTGAAACTCCGCCAGCAGCTTGGCTGCTGTCACCGGATCGTCGCCGGCGAACACAAATGCTGTCGGTCCGGCGAGCACTTCCTGTATTCCGCTGACGGATACCTCTTCGAGCGCTCGTAGCGCAAGCGTGTTCTTGACCACAACGTACTGTACGCCCGCCGTGCGCATCTTACTTCGCAGTTCCGTCATCGGCTTCACCGCTATACCGGTGAAATCTGTAAGAGTGCGGTTCATCGATACCCCGCCGTGTCTACATGGACGCCGGGCCCCATGGTACTCGACAGCGTTACCGATTTCACATAAGTACCTTTTGCTGCGGCCGGTCTGGCCCGGACCACAGAGTCCATGAAAGCGCTCAGATTCTCCTGCAACTGGTCACCGGAAAAAGAGACCTTCCCAACCGGTGCGTGCAGATTCCCTGTCTTGTCTACGCGGAACTCGATCTTTCCGGCCTTCACCTCATTGACGGCTCTAGCCACATCCATCGTCACGGTACCGGATTTGGGATTCGGCATCAGACCGCGGGGGCCCAATATGCGGCCTAGCTGGCCGATACTCCCCATCATGTCCGGCGTTGCTATCACGACATCACACTCGAGCCAGCCCGTCTTGATCTTCTCCACGTACTCAGGACCCACAAAATCGGCTCCCGCCTCCTCAGCCTCTTTGAGCTTCTCACCCTGCGCGATCACCAATACCTTGATAGACTTCCCGGTCCCGTGCGGTAGGACGACCGTCCCGCGGACGATCTGGTCGGCATGGCGGGGATCGACACCCAAATGCACCGACACCTCGACGGTCTCGTCGAATCTCGCAAAGGCAGCTGACTTGATCGCCGTGAGTGCTTCGACTGGCTCATACATTCGCGACCGATCAATCGTCGCGGCTGCACCCTTGTATTTCTTCCCGACCTTGCCCATCAGTCCTTTACCTCTATACCCATGGACCGCGCCGTCCCGCCCACGATTCTCATCGCGGCTTCGATGTTATTTGCGTTCAGGTCGGGCATCTTGATCTCCGCGATCTTGCGGATCTGCTCGCTCGTGACAGCACCAACCTTCTCACGGTTGGACGTCGGCGAGCCCTTTTCGATCCCAGCCTCTTTGCGCAGAAGAACCGCAGCGGGAGGTGTCTTCGTGATGAAGGTGAAGGTCCGATCCTGAAAGATCGTTATCTCCACCGGAATGATTGTTCCGGCCTGACTCTGGGTCCGTGCATTGTATTGCTTGCAGAAGTCCATGATGTTGACGCCGTGCGGACCCAACGCTGTACCCACCGGCGGCGCTGGAGTGGCCTGACCGGCAGGAATCTGCAGCTTGACCTGTGCAAGCGTTTTCTTAGTAGCCATGTATATCCCTCACACCGGGCTCTGTTGGCCCGGCTTCCACGTTGACCCGTGGTCAGGTGGCGCTAATGCGCCTTCAACTGCAAGTAGTCCAGTTCGACCGTCGTAGGCCGGCCAAAAAGACTTACGGAACTTCTTCTTGCCGCAGGGCCTGGGGCGTCCACCCTTGCCCCACGAATTTGATAACACCCTGAATGTTGTTGATCGTGTGTAGAGTCTCCTGATTCATGACCATTTCTACGAGCACGTAACCAGGAAACACCTTACGCTCGACATTCACCTTCTTCCCATTCTTGATTTCGACTACCTGTTGCATCGGGACCAAGGCTTGCCGGATCAAACGGTCTTCCTCCGGCGTCGGATCTGCCAGGATATGCCGCTCAATCAGCGACCGTACCTTGTTCTCATGCCCCGCGGTCGTCTGAATCGCGAACCACTTGTGCTCCGTACTAGTCACAATCACCCGCCAAACGCCCTGCCAAGGAAATCGATGAGAAGCTTCGAGAATATCAGATCCATCAGACCAATTGTGGCACCCACTATGAACACTATGATGATGATCACCACGGTCGACTTCTGCAGGTCGTCCCAACTCGGCCATGACACCTTGCGCATCTCGACCCTGACCTCATGCATGTACGCCACCGAGCGTTGCGCAAACGCGAACACTGGCCGGCGCCACACGAGGAGAGCGGCGAACGACAGCCCGACCACCGCAGCACCGATCATCAGGCCCCAATCCATATCTTACTTGGACTCCCTATGAAGCCGATGAGCGCCACATCGCGGGCAGAACTTACGCCGCTCGACGCGCTCAGGGTGCTTCCTTTTGTTCTTTGTCGTGAAGTAGTTCCGACTCTTGCAGTCGGTACACTCCATGATCACTTTGTCTCGCGGCATTGTCGCACTCTATCGGAGGAACGAGGCAGTCTGCTTGTTACCGCACAGCGCCACTCCTTCAGTCTATTCTATGATGTTGGTGACTACGCCAGCGCCGACCGTTCGTCCACCCTCGCGAATCGCAAATCGCAACCCCTCCTCCATCGCAATCGGCGAAATCAACTCTATCTTCATCTTCGTGTTGTCGCCCGGCATTACCATCTCAACCCCCTCCGGCATCTCCACCGATCCCGTCACATCCGTCGTGCGAAAGTAAAACTGCGGACGATAACCCTGGAAAAACGGCGTGTGTCGACCACCCTCATCCTTCGTCAACACATATACCTCCGCCTCAAACTTCGTGTGGGGCGTCACGCTACCTGGCTTCGCCAATACCATCCCACGCTCTATCTCCTCCTTGTCCACCCCACGCAACAACAAACCCACATTGTCTCCCGCAACACCCTCATCCAATAACTTCCGAAACATCTCCACTCCCGTCACCACCGTCTTCCGATCCGCTCCCAATCCCACCATCTCCACCTCCTCACTCACCTTCACCTTACCCCGCTCTATACGACCCGTCGCCACCGTCCCACGACCCGTGATCGAAAACACATCCTCCACCGGCATCAAAAATGGCTTGTCTATATCACGCTCCGGCACCGGTATGTACGTGTCCAGTGCCTCCAATAACTCATCCACACTCTTCGTCTCCTCCGCACCAGGCTCACCACTCTCCAACGCCTTCAATGCACTACCCTTGATTACCGGGATCTCATCTCCCGGAAACTCATAACTGCTCAATAACTCCCGTACCTCCAACTCCACCAACTCCAACAACTCCGGATCATCAACCATGTCTACCTTGTTCAAATACACCACGATAAACGGCACATTCACCTGCCGAGCCAACAACACATGCTCACGCGTCTGTGGCATCGGACCGTCAGCAGCGCTCACCACCAACACCGCCCCGTCCATCTGAGCCGCACCCGTTATCATGTTCTTCACATAGTCAGCATGACCCGGACAATCCACATGCGCATAGTGACGCGTCTCCGTCTGATACTCAATGTGCGCCGTCGCTATCGTTATACCTCGCTCCCGCTCCTCCGGTGCCTTGTCAATCGAGTCAAATGGCACAAAATCAGCCAATCCACGCTTCGACTGAACCTCCGTTATCGCCGCCGTCAACGTCGTCTTACCATGATCCACATGCCCTATCGTGCCTACATTCACATGCGGCTTCGTACGCTCAAACTTTTCCTTCGCCATGTGTCTATTCCCAAATAGTGGTTGACTTACCTCTGGGATTGGGACCATAGCTGCAGCGCAGTCTCACCGACCACCAGCACTCCACCCGCACCCCAATACCCAGCTATTTGTCCTGCTCCAAACTCAGGTCCTCCAACGCCTGATCATCCGCGCCCGTACACTGTCGAATGTCGACCAATGCCGGTCCCAACAGCTTCAGAGCTCGCGACCGGGATTGAACCGGTGACCTCGTCCTTACCAAGGACGCGCTCTACCGACTGAGCTACGCGAGCCGAGAGCGGGCGACGGGGCTCGAACCCGCGACCCTCAGCTTGGAAGGCTGATGCTCTACCAGTCTGAGCTACGCCCGCGGATACAGCTGCCGGCCCCAGGCAAGCAGCGCTCGACACTCGAAATCATCGTCCTGCCACTGCTTCGACCCCAACCGCCCGATTCATCGTCATTGCCAGCATCCGAGTGGTGGGGGTAGGATTCGAACCTACGTAGGCGTCTGCCGGCAGATTTACAGTCTGCTCCCTTTAGCCACTCGGGCACCCCACCATTGCCGGGATTCATCCCCACTCAACAGACCACCCCGCATTTGAAGCCGGGGTGGACATAACGCAGGGACGATAGCCGCTCCCTACCTCCATTCTCGATGGAGCTGACGAAGGGACTCGAACCCTTAACCTGCTGATTACAAATCAGCTGCTCTGCCAATTGAGCTACGTCAGCGCAGGCCGATTTTTCCAAGACATGTAGGATAACTGGCGCTGGAACAAGAGTCAACTTTTGCTGACAGAGGAGGTTAGGGAACTCCCGATCAGTGCCCCCTGAGCTTCCAGCGGGTCCCCTGAGGTGTGTCCTCGAGCTCGACCCCCCGCGCCGCAAGCTCGGAACGGATTCGGTCGGCCTTCGCATAATCACGGTCCTCCCGAGCCGTATTCCGCGCCTGGATCTGGAGTCCCACCCACTCGCGGAGGTCGTCTTCCATGTCAGCGGCAGTGGGCAGGACGTCCAGCACATCCATTATCTCGTCAAAGCGGCGGAGCGCAGCCGCGACCATGTTGGCTGGCCAGCCCCGTTTGTCCAGCTCCCGGTTCGCCGCCCGAACAAAAGTGAACACGGACGCGACAGCCTGTGGGGCGTTGAGGTCATCGTCGAGGGCCGCACGGAACTCCGCTTCCATCTGGTGAGCGTCGGCGGGTGCGTTGGACTCATCTGCCGTCTCATCGCCACCCTCGTCAACCAGCCGGGCCCTGAACTCACCTAGCCGCCCAACCGCTTCCCGGGCCGACTCCAGGGCTTCATCCGAGAATCCCAGTTGCTGCCGGTAGTGAGTCCGGTAAAACAGCATACGCACCGTCGCCGCGTCTACTCCCTCCTCCCGTAAATCTCTGGCCGTCAGGGTGTTGCCGAACCGCTTCGACATTTTGGTACCGCGGATGGTCAGGAATTCACCGTGGACCCAATAGCGACAGAACTGCTTCCGCGTCGCGCACTCCGATTGTGCAATCTCATTCTCGTGATGCGGGAAAATGAGATCGACACCGCCTGCATGTATGTCCAGGGTCTCGATTCCGTAGCGTGCCCTGATCTCCGCCAACGATATGGCAGAGCATTCCAGATGCCATCCGGGGCGGCCCCTTCCAAACGGAGCGTCCCAAGCGGCCCCGACTGCCTCATCTGGCGCCGACGCCGCTTTCCACAGGGCAAAATCCCGCGCGTCCTCCTTGGAATAATCGTCGCTCGCGACTCGCGAACCGGCCTTCAACTCTCGCTTCTCAACCTGGGACAAGCGCCCATACTCGGGGAACTTGTCGACCGCGAAATAAACCGATCCGTCATCCCCACGGTAGGCGACCCCCTGCTCCAACAATTCGGTCACCAGGTCTATCATGGCCGGGACGTAGGCCGTCGCACGCGGATATAGGTGTGCCGGCCTGATTCTCAAGTATTCACAGTCTTCAAAGAAGGCGCGAATGAAGGGGGCAGTGTGTTTGTCGAGTGACACTCCTGCCTGCGCAGCCGCATTAATGGTGCGGTCATCTACATCGGTAAGGTTCATCACTTGGAAAACATCGTTACCACGATGTTCGAGGTAGCGTCTCAATAGATCTTCAAACAGAAAAGTCCGGAAATTTCCAATATGGGCGTAGTTCCACACCGTCGGGCCGCACGTGTACATCGTTACGCGGCCAGGGTGCAGCGGCTCAAATGGCTCCATCTTGCGCGTGAGCGTGTTGTACAGTCTCAACATCTTCTAAGTGCCGAGTCCCTCAATAAGCGACCTAAGCTGCATGTTTACAATGATTTCGGCGGTTAAACCTAGACCCCTTCCGAAAGGCAGTCAACGTAAGCCGGCAACTATCCATCTCGTGGTTCCCCAACCGCAACCCCAACGAGGGTGGCTCCGGCAAGGCTAGTTCACGGATTATCTAGACGGGCTCGACATCGAGTCGTAGTGACGCATGTGGGATGTACCAGCAGGAAGCCGCATGGAGTGCGACCGAGATCAACGCGTTGTTGTTGGGCTCGTGAATCTGACGCGGGGCTCTTCCAGGAACCAGTTCCCAGTCACACACGTCCCAACAGGACCGACATCACCCACGGAGTCGTGATCCAGGTCACCACTCCGGCAATCCCAAGGCAGCTGAGCGGTACGCACACATGCCAGGTACGAAGCCGACCGCCGTCGAGCGTTCGTAGTCCCACCGTCCAGACCACGGCACACCAAAGCGTGATGATATTGAAGCGTGCGTTGATGACCTCCAACCACGAAGGAGGTGATGGTCCATCACCCCAAAAGAGCAGCGGGCCGGTAACGAACCGGTTGGGCAAGTTGATAGCTTCCCCCGGACTGGGACGTGAATCTGGGCTCGCCAGGTAGGTCGTGATCAGTTCCCCAGTCTGCTCGACGAGCAGTGGCGCAAGTCCTAACAGAGCTACCGCCCAAAGAGCACCACGGCGGTCGCGGGCCATGGCCAGAATCGGCTCGCTTGCCAACACAAGGAGAACGGCTGGCTGGGGGTTGCGTACAGCGGCCTTCGTCACACCGGTCGGATCGACAAGCACTCCAACCAACGATTTGAACGGTAGGCCGTGAATCTGCATTAGTCTTTCTCCCCATTCTTCCTTGCAGCGGATACGAGGATGTCTTCCAACGCCCTGTATCTCGTGCGCGAGCTGGCAACTGCGATCCGTTGCGATCTGCAAACCGCCAGCACCTTCTCGACGGTGAGACCCGACCGGAGGGGAATCGCCACTCCTTCACCGGTCCGTTCCGAACCAGGAAATCGCTCCACCAATCGCTCAGTTTCTGCCAGCCCCGATCCGGATAGAGAGAGTTCGGCAACACGCTCGTTGACCAACGCAGACACGCTCACGTCAGCAGCAAGTCGACCAGCCCACATGACCAGGACCCGGGTGGCAATCTTCTCGAGCGTACCCAAGTCATGCGACGCTATCACGATCAGCCGCTTCCTGGCTGCCAAGGCCGATACGTGGCCCCTCAGGTTGCGGGCCACCAATGGATCCACGCCGCTTAACACTTCGTCGAGCACAACCACTCTACTTCCGCTCAAGGCGGCTGCCGCCAGGGCCAATCGTTGCATCATGCCCCTTGAGTACTCCACGACGCGGCGGCCAACGAATGACTCAAGGTCCGCCATCTCCACGGCCCACCGTACCAAGCTGGTGCGCTCTCCAGGATGGTCCGCCCTGTGGCTGGCCAGGTATTTGAGCCATTCGACTCCGGTGAGTTCCGGGGGTGCCAGCGGCGGGTCTCCCGCGTAACCGACCATGCGCCTGGCAGTCGTCGTTCCCGAACGATGACCGGACACCAGAACTTCGCCCGATGTGGGAGAGAGTTCTCCCGCAATGAGCCGTAGCAACGTTGTCTTGCCGGCCCCGTTTGGCCCGATCACACCTATGATCTCTCCTTTGGACGCCTCGATGTTCATGGGGTGAACAGCGAGTCGACGGAAGCGAGCAGAGCCGAAACTGCGGGACACACCCCGTATGCTGAGGACTTTCACGAGCCTGCTCCGGCGGCGTGGCCCTGAAGTCGGTACATCTTAGGCATGGCCCAACCGGCAACGCATACACCGGCGAGCAACCAACCGCCCAGAAGCAGTCCATCCGCTAAGACTCCATCCTCCATCCATCGAACAGCACGCCAATTGAGTGGCAGGACGTTCCACAGAAACACGATTGGGCGCTGGACGAAGGGAACGGGCTCGAGGGCAAAGTAGATGTCCGCTGGCCGCAGGCCACCGAGCCACGCCAGTAGCAAGCCGAGCGCTGCAGCAGCGGAAGATCCGGCCACCGGCGTGGCCGCCGCTACGGTCGATGCGACGGCGCCCGTGTACACACAACTCACCAGCAGGACCGGGACTTCGGCCCCACGGCTCTGCGATGGACCCATCGCAATCGTCGTCACCCCAACAACGGGCAACACAACGAGCATTGCTCCAGCAAGCCGGCCAGCTGGAACCAGCCACCACGGGGCGGCAACACGGTATGCGGCCGAAAGAGCCGCTCCAGGAGCCATGAGCCGGGATCCCGAAACCGCAGCCAGGGTCCCGCAAACGAGCAGCAGGCTCCAGAGGTTACGCGCCGCGCCCTCCGTCGCACGGCTGCGCAGCACTGTGGAAAGCACCACTACCAGCAGGAGCAATGCTGCGAGGCGGGGTGTTCGGTGACGAATCACAAGATGAACGGCCAACAACGCCTCGGCCTTGGCCGCGAGCAGTAGTCTCCTCATCGCGAACTGGCGGCAGGGGGCACTCTGCCCCCCACCTTCACCCGATCGGCACAGTGATTGTGACGGGCACGTTTGCTTATTCCAACGAATAGCCACCATCTTCTCGTCGTTCGGTTCGAAGTCTTCGTCGCAAGATTCCACGGCCAATTGTAGACATTTCTTCAGCTTTCCGTCCCCTGCTGGTTGCGCGTCAACCGGTTGCGGATTCGGCAGCAGGCCGATGAAACCGGATAACAGCGCGATTGAAAACAGCCGTCTCATGCTTCCCTCCCCCGCGCTCGTGCGCGGCTGTTTGGAGGCCGACCAGGTGGTCAATCAACGACGGCGTGGGTCGAGTCTACTCACTGAAGGTGCCTTGGGTGCTACCAAAGGAGCGCAGATTGGTGCGTTTTCCTGCAGACGCCCGACGGACACGAGAATGCAGGTCAGGTGAGATGTCGGGCTATGCAAAAGGCCCGTCAGGTTAGTAACCAGGCGGGCCCACACAGACTCAGAGATTTTCAAGGACTAGCGGAACAGCTCACCCTTGCTTGTCGGCATCCTCGGGAGACGCTTCCTCCTCATGTACTTCGTCGATCACCTCAGCATCATCTACATTCTCATCATCACCCGAACCTAGCTGCGGGCGTTCGCCTTCACCCGGAGCGAGGAGTCCCATCTTCTTCTTCAACTCAATTAATTGCTGGTCAGAACTGCCGTGGTACTCGAGCGCATTGAATTCCTGCTGCAGTAGGTCACCTGAGAGATCCTCTGTCAGCTCGGCAGCGGCCAGAGCCTTCCGTTCATATTCTTCAATCTTCTCAGTCATGCGTTCGAAGCTCTCGAAGGCGCTCTTGTTCGACATACTGCTCATGGTTTCCTGAATTCGCCCTTGAGCTTCGGCGCGCTTCTGCCGCGCGACCAAGATATTCCGCTTGCGCTTTGCCTCTTCAATTTTGTCATTCAGTTGGCGCAGCGAGACCTTGAGCTGTTCGGTTTCTGTCTTTTGCCGGAGCCAGGTCTCGTGCAAAGCCTGTGCGTGCTGGAGATGCTCGCTGTGTCGCATGAGTGCCTGTTTGGCAAGGTCGTCACGGCCTTCCTGAACGGCGAGCATTGCGCGCCGTTCCCACTCCTCAGCCTGCTTCTTCTCCTTCTCGACCTGGGCCTGCAGTTTCTTCTCGTCGGCGATAGCCCCCGCCACTTCTTGCTTAGCTTTCGAGAGCTGGGACCGCATATCGTCGATGGCCTGGTTGAGTACCTTCTCCGGGTTTTCGGCCCTTGAGATCAGGTCGTTGATGTTGGACTTGAGCAAGGTTGAAATGCGCTGGAAAATTCCCATGACTGCGTCACGCCTCCCTATGCGGCCAGCACATCGCCGATTGCGACATCCTCGCCATTCTGACAGAAATCAATGTTAGCCCCCCGCTTGATCTGGGGTCAATTTCGTGGCTGGGGCAATTGATCACGCCGGCGCACCTCAAGAAGTACGCGTTCCGTGAAATCCACCCGCTCACCGAGTTCGGTAACCTCTGCCCGGAGCTGCCCCAACGCCTCGTCCATCCGCTCCGCGAGTTCTTCTATCCGCTCCACCAGCTCGGGATCGACCTCACCCCGATGCTTGCTTCGAATCGACTGCGCTACCGCATCCGACATCTCCGACCGGAAGAACCAGCGGGCACATATCACGAGCGCTACAGCCAAGAACAGCGTGCCCATCCCGCAGTGCCTCCATGTCTAAGATCTATTATAAATGCCACTTCCGCCACTCGTGCAGGCCCAGCCACCTGACCAGTTGTCAGTGTTCGACACTATCCACCATACGCCAGCACGCCGCTCAATGTTTCATGATTGAACGTCATTCGCCAGAGGAGGCCCCTTCCCGTCGCCCAACTGCGCCGGTTCTCTGTGCCTTGCCAATAGACGCTCGGCAAAATCCAGCCTCTCCTGCACATCCGTGACCTCTTGGCGCAGTGCGTCCAACTCGTCAAGCACGGCGTTCTGGGTTTCCTCTAGACGCTGTAGCACGTCGTCTCCTTTTGAGATGCTACCGCCTTTTATGCGGTGCGCGATCGCCCTTCCTATGGGCGACATGCTCAAGAGAACCAGAGTCGCTCCACCGAACAGCAGCACCACTGCCAGAATATCTTCCATTACTCAATTATCGCGGCCCGTGTCCATCGGTAGGCTCTGATTCTTGGTGAGCATGCGCTCTGTGAAATCCAGACGCTCTTCCAGTTCCTGCACTCGGAAGGCTGCTTCTTCCAGGGCTTCGACTCGATTCCTGAGGTCCTCCACCTCAGGACTTGAGGACGTGCCCTTGAGTGCCATCAGGCGCTCGTGGCGGCGGTCGAGGAATCGATTGATGGTTCGGTACACACCGAACATTGCAAATCCACCGAGCCCCATTCCCAACACCGGCAAGACGACATTCTGAAACCACACAAAGTCGGGTACACCCACTTGAAGCAGCCCGAAGTCAGGCATCACGACGGCCCGTGCCTTCTCGATTCATTCTCCACCCCTTATCTGATGCGCGTCGCGTTGCTGGGCGAGCATACGTTCAGCGAAATCCAGTCGTTCCTCGAGTTCAGCAACTCGATCTTCATGGATTTCGAGGGAATCCACGCGTTCCTGCAACGAACCAAGCGTATCCCTCAAGGTCTCAAGTTCAGTGGAACGCGCACGGCCGCTGGCCTTACTCTCCAGGAAACGTACTCCACCTCTCACCAGGGGATACAGCAGTATCACAACTGTCAGCATCCCACCCAGAGGCACAATCCAGTCTTGCACCGCCTCAGTCCTTGGGAGGTAACACGTCGGGTTCTCTATGCCGGGTCAACATGCGTTCGCTGAAGTCCAACCGCTCCTCTACCTCCGCCAGGCGGTAGCGCAACTCATCGATCTCGGCGTGCAGCACTTCCGTCTCTGGCGAGCCGACTCCTTCTGGGGACCGGCCCGCGATACGCTCCCCCAACGCCTTGCCGAGGGGTCCGCGAAGAATGAAGACCGCCGCAACCGAAACGAAAAGGGTGATCGGTACGAGGAAGGGAGCGATCCCAATCATGTTTCTGATTCCTTTCTCGCTCGCAGTTCCGAAACCTCTGCAATGCAGTACGCGGGATGTTTCAAATAGTGTCAACCAATCGCCCGGTAGTAAAGCCGAGTCAGCGCTCAGCAGCCCAAGACCTTGCGGAGGAATCCTCCCGTGTACGAGCGGGCCTCCTCCGTGACCGACTCCGGCGTCCCGCGGGCCACCACGGTACCACCTGCGTCGCCCCCCTCGGGACCAAGATCGATTATCCAGTCGGCGGTCTTCACTACCTCCATGTTGTGCTCTATCACAACCACCGTGTTGCCCTTATCGACCAGCCTATGCAACACATCCAATAGCAGGCGAACGTCCTCAAAGTGAAGGCCAGTAGTTGGTTCGTCGAGGATGTACAGCGTGCGTCCCGTGTCGCGCTTGCTGAGTTCAGTGGCGAGTTTCACGCGCTGAGCCTCCCCACCCGAAAGGGTCGTGGCACTTTGACCCAAATGGATGTATCCCAACCCGACATCGTTCAGAAGCTCCAGTTTGCGACCGATCCTTGGCTGGTGCTCGAAAAACTCAAGCGCGTCCGCCACTGTCATGTCCAACACATCGGCTATCGATCGCCCCTTGTAGCGCACCTCGAGCGTTTCTCGATTGTAACGCCGGCCTTTGCAGATATCGCACGAAACGTAGACGTCGGGCAGGAAATGCATTTCGATCTTCACCAGTCCATCACCTTGGCACGACTCGCACCGGCCCCCTTTGACATTGAACGAAAATCGTCCAGGTCCGTATCCTCTGATCTTCGCCTCGGCAAGTTGGGAATAGAGGTCTCGTATCGGGGTAAAGAGGCCTGTATAGGTGGCGGGGTTGGACCGCGGCGTGCGACCGATGGGGCTCTGATCGATATCGAGCACCTTATCGAGGTGCTCCAAGCCCCGGATCCGTCGGTGGGCTCCAGGAATCACCTTGGCATTATAGAAATGACGTGCTAGCGCGTGATACAGAATATCGGTGACGAGTGTGGATTTCCCAGATCCCGACACTCCAGTTACCGCCGCAAAAACGCCAACTGGAAATTCCACGTCTATCGACTTGAGATTGTGCTGTGTGGCTCGCTCGATCTTGATCATGCGTTTGGAATCCACAGGCCTACGGGACGAGGGCACAGCTATGCGCAGTTCCCCCCTCAGGTACCTGCCTGTGAGCGAGGTCTTGTGGCGGGTCACCGCCTCAACCGGACCTTCGACGATTACCCGACCTCCGTCGCGACCTGCCCTTGGTCCGAGATCGATCACACAATCGGCGGAGCGGATCGTGTCTTCATCGTGCTCCACCACCAAGACTGTGTTCCCCAAATCGCGCAATCCTCCAAGAGTCTCGAGCAACCTCGAGTTGTCTCGTGGGTGCAGGCCCACCGACGGCTCGTCAAGTACGTAAAGCACTCCAACCAACCGGCTCCCGACCTGTGTGGCCAGTCTGATCCGCTGAGCCTCGCCGCCGGAGAGCGAAGCGGCCGCGCGGCCCAGAGTCAAATAGTCCAGCCCCACGTCACTCAGGAAGCGTAGCCGGTCGGTCACCTCCTTCAGAATCGGGCCGGCTATTTCCGGATCCGCTCCCTTCTTTCCAGCGGCCCTCATCGGAATGGTGCTGAAGAACTCGAGCGCGGCCGATACCGATGAATCCACTACGTCTCCGATACTGCGCCCGCCAACGAGTACATTCAGGCTCTCCACCTTGAGGCGATGACCGCCACACGTGTCACAGGGCATCTGCGACATATACGCCTGCAGCTGAGCCCGCACGGCGTCGGACGTGGTGTCGTGATAGCGACGCTCCACGTTGCGGAGAATACCCTCCCACGCTGCTTCATAGCGTCCTCTGAATTTGTCCGACTTGTACCGGAACTTGAGTACCTTGCCAGGGACGCCATGGAGTAAGGCGTGCTTGACATCATCTGCCAATTCGCCCCACGGGGAGGAAAGCTCGAACCCTATTTCCTTGGCCAGAGCTGGCAACACACTGTTGCGCAGGTACCCTCTAGGCTCGCCCCAGGGCAGGACAACGCCCTCCAAAATGGATAGGCTGGGATCGCCCAGAACGAGCTCCTGGCTGACCACCCGCCGCGTGCCAAGCCCGCCGCAATCGGGGCAGGCCCCATATGGTGAGTTGAACGAGAACTGTCGTGGCTCGAGTTCAGCCAAGGAATAGCCGCATTGAGGGCATGCGAACCGCTCGGCGAACAGAACCGTCTTAGGCTTCCCGCTGTGGCGTATCACCTGCATCAGGCCATCGGACGCCCTCAGGGCAGTTTCGACAGAATCGTGCAGCCGCCCACGGTCTTCTCCCCGTACCACCAACCGGTCCACAACCAGTCCGATATCGTGATTCACGCGGCGATTCAGCTTCGGCGGATCCGCCAGGTCGTATGTGTCTCCGTCCACGAGCACCCGAACGAATCCCTGTCTGCGGGCCCCTTCGAACAGGTCCCTGAACTCACCCTTTCGGCCCCGAACCAGTGGTGCGATGATCTCGATCCTGGTACCAGCGCGCCATTCGAGAACGGTGTCGACCATCTGAGAGGCACTCTGCCGCTCGATCGGAGATCCGTCGTTCGGACAGTGGGGAATTCCCACTCGGGCCCAGAGCAGGCGCAGATAGTCGTAGATCTCAGTGACAGTACCGACCGTGGATCGGGGATTGTGCCCCGCTGTCTTTTGCTCGATTGCTATGGCGGGAGACAGCCCCTCGATGGAGTCCACATCCGGTTTCTCCATCAGCCCCAGGAATTGCCGGGCATAGGCTGAGAGGGACTCGACGTAGCGCCGCTGGCCCTCAGCATAGATGGTGTCGAAAGCCAGCGATGACTTCCCCGAGCCAGAAAGGCCGGTGATGACGGTCAGACTGTTGCGCGGGATCTCGACATCCACGCCCTGGAGATTGTGAACCCGCGCACCGCGCACGATGAGGCTATCAGCCGACATAGCCTTTGAACCTAGAGCGTCCTGTGACTTCCGGTCAACGGTGGACCCCACTCTGTATCCCGCTTGCGACGGGCACCAGCAGGGCGTACTTTCCCCGTCCCTCGTGACCGGCGTTACAGTCTGGGATGAGCGTTTCCGATAGTCTATCACATGTCGTGGTGTTTACGACCCTGGCGAATGCGGAGGACGCCCGGTCACTGGTGCAGCGACTGGTGACTGACCGGCTCGTGGCATGCGGCACGATTCTCGACAAAGCCCAGTCGATATACAGCTGGCAAGGGAAGCTGGAGGAAACACCGGAAGTCTTGGTGATACTCAAGACCACATGGGAACGCTGGGAGGAGCTGCAGGACACGGTCGCTAAGCTCCACCCCTATGATTTGCCAGAGTTGCTGGCTGTGCCGGTGGGCGCTGGCCTGCCGGACTACCTCGACTGGGTAGTAAAACACACCCGGGAGGATCGGACGTGAGGAACAGGAACCGGCCCAAACACAGAAAGTGGCGCAAACGGGACGCCGCGGAGCTAGCCGCCCGCAGGCTGAGAACGGACGAATTCCAAATCCATGAGTCTGCTCAGCAATTGCCGACTGAGGAAGAGGAATACAATCACCCGAAGCCGTTCGAGATCTCACGGGAAACGGAACAAGGTGAAGCGTTGGAGGCTGATTCGCGGACATCGGGGACGGATCTCGAAACGGCCGATAGTGAATCGTCGGTGGAGTATGTAGAGCCGACGGGACCCGGCGATGATCCGGTGGCAGGTGAAGCGGAAACCGTGGCCGTAGATGATGGCGTGGACACCCGCTCGGCCCATTCGACGCCTGCACCCGACGAGTCAGAGGTGACCGTACCGGAAGCGGTCGTTGGTGAGGACGAATCGCCGCTCGATTCAACAGGGTCCACAGCACACGGGGAGTCCGGGTCGGAGGTACGGCCTGAGGAACTATTCGGGTCCGACTCTGTCGCCGCCAGCACGGGCTGGCCCCCGGAGCCGGCGACTGAAGAGTTGCTCGAACGGGCGGCCCGCGAAGCCGCCGAGCGGGATGAGATCCAGCGAGCGACCAGCATCTACGAGGAGTTGCTGCGGATCAGCCCGAACAACGTGAAGGCGAGAAACAACCTCGCCCTCTTGCTCGACCGTGAAGGAGATAGAGAGGGGGCTCTGGAAGCGCTCGACCGCTGCCTAAACGACGATCCAGATTGTGTGCAGGCCAAGATCAACCGTGGTGCGATCCTGGCGTCTCTGGCGAGATATGGTGAGGCAGAGCGCGATCTCCTGGCTGCGGTGCGGCAAGACTCGGGCAACGCCGAGGGCCACTTCAATCTGGGCCTCCTGTCGATACGGAAGGGGCTGTGGGCGGATGCGGTTCCCTATCTGCGCCGCTCCATCGAGTTGGATGCCAGCCGATCCTCAGCACACTACTACCTGGGTGAAGCACTGAACCACGTGGACGATCTTCAGGGAGCGATGCAATCGTATCAGCGCGCCGCCGAACTTCAGCCTACGAACCCCGAGGCCCTGTACGGCCTGGGCATAGTCCTGGACCGGCTGAATCGACCTGACGATGCCGCGCAAATGTACCGGCGATCCCGGGAGTTAGCCGGGCGGTGATCCACGTAGTGGTGGACGACCTCGCGTTCGTGAATGCGGACGCGGTGATTCGCCCAACCACAGCCAGCCTCGAGCCACTGTCACCTTCCCTCAGACGGCTGGAAGAGGTCGGAGGCCCCTCCTTCTGGAACCAACTCTCGGTTCATGACGACCTGGCCGTCGGGTCGGCGGTCGTGACCGGTGCCGGGGACTTGGCCGCGGACCTCGTAATCCACGCGGTGATCTGCAGTACTGAAGAGCCCGTGTCTCAACGACATGTAAGAGGCGCTCTGATCAGCGCCCTCCAGCGCGCGGAGGACTGGCAGATCCGACGGCTGGCTGTTCCTCCTATAGGAACCGGTGCCGGCAACCTGGAGTTAGAAGACGTGGCTCAATTGACCGTGGACGTTCTCGGCAAGGCGATGGCAACCGCGACATACCCTGAACAGATAAGCATCGTGGTGGATACCGAGCAGGACATGGCGGTTTTTGAGGCATACCTCGGGAGGCTGCCTCAGTGAGCAGGCGCTCGGTCTCCACAGTGATTCTCTTGACCTGGGTCGGCGCTATGGCTTGGCTGGTCAAGGATCACTATCTGCGGCCGGCCTCGTCGCTGATCGCGGATGCCGCGCTTCGAATCCCACCCGGAGCTACTTATTTCGCCGTGGAACTAGGCGGCCAGCAGATTGGATTCGCCTCGAATCGCGTTGACACCCTCCCAGACTCAATCACGGTAGAGGATCTAATGATCCTGGAGGTGCCGGCGCTCGGGACCATCCAGCGGGTCGAGGCGCGGACCGAGGCTGCGCTCACTAGGACTCTGGCGCTGCGTAGCTTCGTTGTGTCGCTCCGGGGTGATGACGTTCGCTTTGGTGCCAGAGGGCTCGTATCAGGCGACACACTGCTGGAGATTGAGATAGAAACCGGAGACAGCAGACAGTCAGTCGATGTCCGGCTGGAGCGTGAGATAGTGCTGCCCGCTCTCCTGCCACTGCATCTGGTGTTTGGATCCGACCCGGAGGTGGGTAAGACCTATGCCGTTCGACTGTTCGATCCGATGTTGCTCGAAGAGCGGGATGTAGACGTAACCATCCTGGCGGAATCCACGCTAGTCGTTCCAGACTCGGCGGCCTTGGATGAAACGACTGGTCTGTGGGTACCCGCCCGATGGGACACGCTGCAGGCTTGGCAGATTGCTCAGCGGATGGGAGGAATCTCTGTGGAGGCCTGGATCGACGAGTTGGGCCAGGTCATACGAGCAGAATCACCGGTCGGATTCAGCATGGAGCGAACTGCCTTCGAGATAGCATTCGAGAACTTCCAGGCGCGACAGATGAGCGTCTCCCAACTCGAGATCGGACTGGGTGAGGACATAATCCGTCGTACCGCGATTGCCTCAGACGTGCAGCTGGAAACCGGTGACATCGGCAAACTAACGGTGGTGCTGGGCGGGGTGGATCTGAACGGTTTCGACTTGGGTGGAGGTCGACAATCCTTGTCAGGTGACACACTCGTGGTCACCCGCGAGACGGAGGAACAGCTCTCCCCGGATCCAAACCGCCATTCTCCTGAAACAGTAGCCAGAATTGGCCGCTACCTTCAGCCAGACCCGATGATCCAGAGTCGCGATCCGCGGATTGAGGCCCTGGCACGCCAGATTGTGGGCAGGCGCCGCAACCCGGTTCGGGCAGCGGGTCTGATCAACGAATGGGTTCACGCCAACATTGCGAAACGCATTACGGTCAGCGTTCCCAGTGCGGTGGAGGTACTCGAGACGCGCCGTGGCGACTGTAACGAACACCCTGTGCTCTACGTAGCGCTCGCGCGAGCAGCAGGGCTCCCCGCGCGAACGGCAGCCGGACTCGTCTATGTGGATGGCGGTTTCTATTATCACGCCTGGCCCGAGGTCTACTTGAACGGCTGGGTGGCGGTCGACCCGACCTTCGGACAAATGCCGGCCGATGCCGCCCACCTCAGGTTCACCGTCGGGGGGTTGGCACGGCAGGTGGAGCTGATCAAGCTGATAGGACGGTTGCAGTTAGAGGTATTGTCAACCGAGAACTGAGACATGATTCGACTGAAAGGTCTAACCAAGCAATACGGCAAGTTCGTAGCCGTGAATCAGATCGCCCTGCACGTTACCCGGGGGGAATTGTTCGGATTTCTGGGACCCAACGGAGCCGGTAAGACGACAACCCTGCGAATGATAGCGGGGATCCTGCAGCCAACTGCGGGTAGTGTGAAGATCGGGGGAGACGACATCTCCACCGCACCGATGCAGGCCAAGGCTCGGTTGGGTTTTATTCCGGACCGTCCGTTCATCTATGAGAAGCTCACGGGAGCCGAATTCCTCAGATTCGTTGCTGGTCTATACAGCCAAGATGGAGACCAGGTGGAGCATCGGATTGACGAGCTCCTCGACCTCTTCGAACTGACTCACTGGAAGAACGAACTGGTCGAGTCGTACAGTCACGGGATGCGACAGAAACTCATTATTTCGGGCGCCTTGATTCATCGTCCAGAATGTATCGTTGTAGACGAACCCATGGTGGGGCTGGATCCCAAGGGAGCCAGACTACTCAAGGACATCTTCCGCGGATTCGTGGCCCGTGGGGGAACTGTCCTCATGAGCACACACACTCTGGAGGTGGCTGAAGCGATGTGCGATCGTATCGGCATCATCCAGGCAGGGAACATCGTGGCTTGTGGATCGATGGAGGAGTTGCGACAGCAGACAGCCGCCGGCGACGTGTCCCTGGAGGAGCTGTTCCTCCGCTTGACCGGCGGGGAAGCCGTTCGTGAACTCGCGGCGGTGTTGGAAAGTTGATTCGCTCCCTCCTCCTCGTAGTGTCGCCGAAATGGCGCAGTGCGATCGCGCGGGTACGCAGCGAAGGCACGACCAGCGGTACTCGCACCCTTCTCGTCGGCGGCGTGGGCCTGATCTTCTGGCTGGTGGTGTTCGGAGTAATGTATCGGGTGCTACGCTACTTCAGGGGCGTCGAGGAAATCGGTTTCCTACTCGCCAGCAAGCTGCTCGGTCTCGTTCTGCTTGCGTTCCTGTCGATCCTGTTGCTCTCTAACATCCTTACCGCTCTCTCATCTTTCTTCCTGGCGAAAGACCTCGACCTGCTGGTATCGTCTCCAGTCGATTGGCTGCACCTATACCTCGGCAAGCTCGGGGAGACATTGGTGCACAGCTCCTGGATGGTAGCACTCATGGCTGTGCCCATTTTCGCAGCTTATGGGTTCATTTACGACGGGGGCATCTTCTTCCCCCTTTTCGCCGTACTCGTCTTCCTGCCGTTGCTGGTGATCCCCGGTGTAGTTGGCAGCGCCGTGACTTTGATCCTGGTCAATGTGTTTCCAGCACGCCGCACGCGTGACCTCCTATCCGTGATCGCGATCGGTGCGGCCGGGGTCTTGGTGCTCTTGTTCCGACTGGTACGGCCTGAGCAATTGGCGCGGCCGGAAGGCTTCACGAACCTGCTTGACTTCATAACTCTCTTGCGTACCCCGACATCGCCATTTCTACCTAGCGAGTGGGCAGCGGGCCGTATAATGGGAGAAAGGGTGGATCTGGCGGGTGATCTTCGATCCATTGTTCAAGCCACTATCCGTCTCCAAGCGTGAGTTCATTGTCAAGGATTTGAAGCTCTTCTTCAGAGACACTACACAGTGGAGCCAGTTGATCTTGCTCGCTGTTCTGGTAGTGATCTACCTGTTCAACATCAGAGCACTGCCATTGTTTTCCGGAGAGCGCGTCCCATTCATCATGGTAACCGTTATCTCTTTCCTCAATCTGGGTCTGGCTGGCTTTGTCCTGGCATCGATTGCGGCCCGTTTCATATTCCCGTCCATTTCTCTCGAGGGCCGGCAGATGTGGCTCCTCCGTTCGAGCCCACTGGATCTGAGAGCCCTGCTATGGTCGAAGTACTGGATCGGCACCGTGCCACTATTGGTGTTGGCATTGGCGATTACCATACTAACCAACCTGTTGTTGCGGGTATCGCCGTTCATGATGGCAGTGGGGATCGGTACCATAGTGCTTCTCACACTTGCGATATCGGCGATGGCACTCGGTTTCGGCGCAGTCTATCCTCAGTTTGAGACGGAGAACGCCGCACAGATTCCAACGTCGTACGGTGGTTTGGTGTTCATGATGTCAACAATCGCTCTACTTGCCACCGTGATCGTTATCGAAGCAGTGCCTGTCTCCAATTATCTGAGAGCGGCAGTGGCTGGCGAAGCAGTAACGATAGACATGTGGATAATTGGCGCGTTCGTTGCTGTCGCCCTGATCTGCTCGCTTGCGACCACCATACCGTTGAGAGTCGGACTGCGGAGGGTTCTAGGAATGGTCACGCCGGGGTGGATGGTCCACCCCGGCGAATTGCGTGGTCTTCATGTACTGCCGAAACACCTCTAGATGTCGCCTTGCAGCGGCTCTATCCGATAAGGAACTCCCCACACGTTGCCCCGATAGTCGTCTACGGTTTCCGTGGTGAAGGTCTCAGCGTCGATAGCATCTACCGCTATTCTGGAACGCCCGATATGACGCGCGGTCCAGCTGAGCACGTAGTACACGTCCGTGTCCGTTACGACCCGCTCCATCGGTAGCCGCAACCATCCACGAGCGCTTGGACCGGCGTGGAACAAATGCAAGAACACGAATGTGTCGGGCTCGTTACCATTGTCGAGACTGTTTTCGACCCACACCCTTACCTCCACGACATCTTCAACGTGAAGTCGAGGAATCCGGCCATCGATATCCAGCAGTTCACTCGCGTCGGTGATCTCCAGTTGAAGCTCCCCGTTCACCCACACTTCAACGAGGTTGATGTTGACGGTCTGCTTGTCCTCGGCCGTCATCAACCACTCAGCCGGTGACACGTTGATTAGTCTCCAGCGGCGCCCAGCGGCATCGACTTGGTCGGCCGCAAGGCGCTGGAAAGTCGCGTACTGAACGAGTTTGACGTCGAGCGGCTTCTCGGTGGGGTTGAGTTCGTCGTCCTGAGTGATATCCAACAGGAAACGACCTTCGAAGAAGACTTCCTTGGAAACCGTGGCAATACCTTCCTGCGGATCGACGTCGACCGTGACCAGACGCCTCACTGGTAGCCCGAGCCTCCGGCCCCACACTCTCGGCGCCACCACCTCCGCCGCTTCAGCAGCGGCGGCCATCGCTGGCGCCGACGCTGCGCCGTCGTCGAACGTACCATCCACGCCAAACTCCTCCGCGAAGAAACCGGATTCATCCAGTAGCGAGACGATCTCGTCCCGATCTTCCTGTGACGCGTTTCCCTCCGGCCCCAAGCCCTCTTCACATGCCGTCGAGGCAAGGGCTCCAGCCATGACTAGTACGGCTAGGCGTTTGCTGAACATTGTTCCCTCCCGGTTAGAATTCTTACCGCCATGCTTCTTCAGTGCTAGACGCCCAACCTTGAGCGGTGTTAACGACGTGATCCAGATCACGTCCTATGCGTCAGCAGGCAGCGGCGAGCCTGACGACAG
>JARRLJ010000015.1:2493-18331 GCA_037387025.1 Gemmatimonadales bacterium | reverse complement strand
GACAAACGGCTAGCGCTGAAACGGTTGTTGTAAGGCGGCACGACCCAGCGGTGTTAATCAGCCCTTTCGCGATTCCCGAGGTACGCCCGCCGCTTCGAATCGCTGTCTCTTGTGAGCACCATCGCAAAAGGGCTTGTTCTCCGAATGACCGCAGCGACAGAGCCATGTTTTTCCACTGAACAGCATCGCATGAGAGCCGTCTCCGCTCTCAATCTGAAGATTGCCCTCTATCAAGATGGGGCCATTCTGTCGTACATAGATCGCGATCGGACCTCCCAACTCCGCCGTCTCGGGTTGCTTCGTGAAATTGCCATCGTGCCGAAAATCGATCTCTTCATGTCGGTTGTCGCAGTACGGTTTGTTATTCGCGGCACCACACCGGCAAAGGGCAAGCCGTGTGTGCTTTTGACTACCTTCTCCCGCGTGAAGCTCGATGTCCCCCTTTACGTAGACCGGACCGTCCTCGACTATTGAGACAATGTTGCGCTCTGGTGCCGTCTCTTCCGCACCGCCGTCTTTGCGACGGAATGTCAGCGCGCCCGTCGGACATCGCTTTATGACCGCTGCAATCGCATCGGCCTCTTCCCTCGAGGGATCGACCCACGGCCTACGATCCCGATCGAACACCGGCGGCAGGCCTTTCACGCATTCCTCCGCATGGATGCAGCGCTTGACATCGAACCGTACCGTTATGTCGTCTGATTTGTACTCTCGGATCTCGTCCGCCATGCACTCTGCCTCCTGAGAGTTGATTCTCGATCGCTCTAATGTTTCGCAAGATGGGCGGAGGCGCCAGCCCAGAGCTGGTGAACCTATCGTAACGCGTTGCCTGCTGCTAGCTTGCCGCGTGTGCCGAAACCCAGCACCCAGCACGTTCGTTGGGTTCACTGCGGTGCCAAACGGAGTGAGATATGGACCCTCTTTTGATCGACTTGCTGGAGCCTGCAGTGGTGTTTGCGACGTTGATAGGAACTGCGTTCGGCGTGAAACTGTTGATTTGGGGCAAGGGACCCATCAAGCGGCGCCGCTTTCCCCCCGAAGATCCAGCGTTGGAGCAGCGGATCGCCGAATTGGAAGAGAGACTGCAACATTCGTCAGAGCTCTTAGGATATCAGGCAAATCAACTGGACGATCTGAATGAGCGACTAGACTTCCACGAGCGGATGATTGCTCGGCAACGAGCGGAAGAATCAAAGGCCCTCGAAAACCCTGATACAGATTTCCAACGCTGACGTTCAAGGTCCCCAGGAAGATCGTGCTGCTGGAAGATCTTCCCGAGGGACCCACCGGAAAACCACAACGGATTGGACTAGCCGAGCGTTTGGAACTGGCGTAGGTCTGTCTTAGTAGACCCACGATTCATCATCTGGCTGTGCCAAAACAATAGAACAAACCGTTGCCACCCGAGCTTCGCAGGTTTTCCTGACTGCACCCACGTGAGTTGTGCGCTGAGTTCCACGACGTCGGGTTGTCGCCACCTCCGGTCCGATCATGGTGCCCAAGCCGTGCACTACCCTCACCACTCTCTGTCCAGTTGCCACAGTTCGTGTAGTCCTCGCCGGTATACGCGGTCCCATCGAGTTGGGATCCCGTCAGGATATCGTGCATGTTCGGCTGATCGCCCCGGCCGTTCACAACCTCACCTTTCTCATTGAGCGAGTTCTCTTTGGACAGTTTGTTGTTCTCACTGTGGAGATCGGCCACACTCTCGGCGACCCTTACGCCCTTGGCGTTGTACCACGGGCCACTTCCGATCCGGTCACGGGCGTTCACATTTGCCTGCCCGTCCGGAGTGATTGTGCTGAGATAGGCCCGCCATTCCAGGTCACCTGCCCCAACCGCCTCCGCCAACATCTGGCAGCGACGGTCCGCACCCTCCAACCCGCCCAGGTCTGCTCCGTTGCCGGAACCAACACTCGTGATGAAGAAGTTCATAGGGTGATCCTGCTCGCTCAGGGGTGGCATACCCACTAGCAGTGCTGCAGTCAGAATCGCAAGTACCTTGGTCATAGAGAGTCCTTTCGAGCGGTCTTCATGGTCCGATAGTCGAGAAGATGGCGCCCTGGTACGGCGAGGCGCTAGAGGGGGACCTTCGAAAGTGCAATTGAGTTGCGTCTTCCCTGAATCCCACAGCTTGCCCATCTTGAACACCCCCAAACCCAAACTGACCATGCGACTTCGAGATCTGATACCACTGCTGCTCATCGCCGCCGGCTGCAATCAGACAGACCGGCAGCCCGTTGCCTACGTTGGCGCTACTCTGATCGACGGCACAGACAATCACCCGATTCCAAACGCCGTAATGGTAGTTGACGAGGGTAGGATCTCTGCAGTCGGCAGCGCGACAGATGTAGAGATTCCGCGCGGCGCCACAGAAGTCGACTTTGCCGGTCGCTATGTGATTCCGGGTTTGGTGAACGCCCACGGGCACGTTGGAGACACGAAGGGACTGCAGACCGGTCAATATTCCGAGTCCAACGTCCTGGAACAGCTGAGCTTGTACGCACGGTACGGCATTACGACGGTGGTGAGCCTGGGCGACGACCGGGAAGCGAGTATTCGTATTCGAGATGCGCAAAGCGTTGCAACACTCGATCGTGCCCGGCTGTTCGTAGCCGGTGAAGTGGTCACGGGCGAAACCCCCGAGCAAGCAATCGCTATAGTGGAGTCCGACGCCGGGCTAGGTGTTGACTTCATCAAGTTTCGCGTCGACGACAACCTGGGTACGACTTCGAAGATGCAACCCGATGTGTACCGGGCAATCCTGACCAGGGCCGCCGATCTCGGTCTCCCAACCGCAGTCCACGTCTACTATCTGGACGACACCAAGGACCTCGTCCGTGCCGGCGTAGACTTCGTGGCGCACAGCGTCAGAGACAGGCCGGTCGACGACGAGCTTATCACTCTGCTGCGGGAAGCAGGTGTTTGCTACTGCGCAACATTGATGCGTGAGGTCTCAACTTTCGTGTATGAAAGCGAGCCGGCATTCTTCGTCGATCCGTTCTTCCTGTCCGAGGCCGACGCCAACGTCATTGCCACCTTGAGCGACCCCGCACACCAAGAGTCCGTAAGGCAAAACCGAGCCGCACAGCAATACAAAATGGGGGTGGAAAGGGCTAAGAGAAACTTGGCCCAACTGGCAGCGGGCGGTGTACGCATCGCCATGGGCACAGACACGGGCCCCCCCGGTCGTTTTCAAGGGTACTTCGAACACCTCGAACTGGAGCTGATGGCCGAAGCGGGGATGAGCAACGAGGCCATCATCCAAGCTGCGACTGGTGACGCCGCCGCATGCATGGGATTGAACGGGATAGGCACCCTCGAGGTCGGGAACTGGGCAGACTTCATTGTACTAGAGGCAGATCCGATCGCAGACATCAAGAACACTCGAAGCATTGGAGATGTGTACGTTGCAGGCAACCGATTACAGAGGGTAGCTGGATCGTGATATTTCTCGCGCCAACGACGCACTACAGGCGAAGCTCGTCGAATCTCCATAGCCTGAATAGACGGCAAGGACAGTCGGTCTAGCTCGCACCGGGTCCGTTCCGTATTCTTAGAGTACGTAATCTGAAAAGGCGACGATGACCGACGTCGGTCCCACCACGCTCGCTGATAAGCTCGCCGCCGCACTCGATCCTGGCGCCGAGAAGCCTGTATCCAGTCAGATTGTAGATCAAATCTGGCTCGAGGTGATAAGTGGTACGATCGAGACTGGCGAACGGCTACCGACGGTGCGACAACTCGCAGTGCACTTAGGACTAAACCCCAAAACCGTCGATCGTGCCTATGAACATCTGGAGAGGCTGGGAATCGTCTCGACAAGGCCCGGAGAGGGCACCTATGTCCGGCTCAACGTACCGGACGACGACGCCCGCAGGCGACGGGGAGAACTCGAGCTGTGTGGCTTGGAAGCGGTTGCACGCGCAGAAGCATTAGGATTCTCAGTGGAAGATCTGTTGGACATGCTGGACGACGTCCGAACCGCAAAACGAAATCAAGGTCGTGATAGGAGAACGCCATGACCATCCTGCCGGATAAGGTCACACCGTTATCCCTGACCAGCCAAAGGGGTCTAACAGTGTCAAACATTTCACCCGATGACACCCGGTACCCGTTTCCCGCCGTTGTGGGTGGGGTCCTTGGCGGCGCCGCATTAGGCGCGTTGACATGGGCACTTGCTCCGGTAGGAGCCGCTATCGCTGTTGGAGCCGTTGCCAGCCTGCTGCTTGGATCGTCAATCAAGTTCGCGGATCAATGGGAGAAAGCCATTGTGCTTCGGATGGGAAAGTACAGGGGCCTGCGGGGTCCCGGCGTCTTCTTCGTGGTCCCCATCATCGACCGTGTGTCATACCACATCGACCAGCGAATCCGGACGACCGACTTCGGTGCCGAATCGTGTCTCACCAAGGACACTGTCCCGGTCAATGTTGATGCGATCGCGTTTTGGATCGTGTACGATGCCGAGCGTGCGGCGTTGGAAGTTCAGCAATACCAGCAAGCGGTCGTGCTGGCAGCGCAAACGGCGTTGCGCGACGCCATCGGCAAGCATGACCTGGCTGAGTTGATTCAATCCCGCAAGGAACTGGGCCGTGGGCTGCAGGAGACGCTCGATCGAAAAATGCACGATTGGGGAATCCAGGTGCAGTCGGTTGAAATACGAGACGTGATCATTCCCCAAGCTCTGGAAGAAGCGATGTCGCGACAAGCCCAGGCGGAACGCGAGCGACAGGCGCGCATCATTCTCGGTACGGCAGAGACCCAGATCGCTTCCAAGTTCGTTGAAGCGGCTCAGAGCTACAGTGAGAACCCCGTGGCGATGAATCTTCGCGCAATGAATATGTTGTACGAGAGCATCGTGAAACGCGGTTCCCTTATGGTCGTTCCTTCAGGGCTAGCCGACTCTATCAACCTACCTGGCATCATGGGTCTCGCCGGCGCTGCGGGAGTCAAACCGCCGAAGGACGACAAAGAAGTAGCCGAGGACGACGAGACTTAGAGAATTCGAGTCCCGAGAAGGGAAAACCCCGCAGCTCATGATGAGACTGCGGGGTTCTGTTTTTGACAGCCGAGATATCTCTGAAACTACCGCTCGTGCTCGAACTCCGACGTCTCGCCCCCGAAGCTACCTACACGCTCGACGATCAGCTTCTGCGTGAACGTCTCGTCACCGGCCTTGAGGACTATGGTGTAGGCGCCCGGACCCATCAGCGGGCCCTGTCCGCCGCCGCGTCTGAACATCGCCCGCAGAGATCTGAAGCCCTGACCTGGGGCGATCAGATCGGCGATCTCACGCATTTGGCCATAGTTCCCGCGGCCACCACCACCTGTTTGCTCCGCCGGCCGCTCCTGAAACTCCTCCGGATCTCTGGCTGCCCCACCCCCACCACCGAAGCCACGCATCAACGCTGCCGCACTGGTTTCGCCGGTATAGGCGCCGGTCAGCCGTCGTACAGTGCTCTCATCCCATCCAGCCTCGACGAGAGAATCAGCCACTACCTTTGCGCGGGCAGCGATCTCTTCTTTTTCCTGCTGCTCGTATGGCCCAGGCTCGGCCGCTTCAGGTGCAGGACCTCTGTAGTTCCACCGTACCGTGTGGATTCCGGCTTCCGCCGGACCCCGGACGGTATCCACAACTTCACCATCGGAGTCGGTTACGGTGAGTTCGACTTGCGGGCCGCGCGCGGCACCCTGCCGGGCGCCAGACGGACCCTGAGCCATCGCCGGCCGCTGGTTTCCCTGCTGCGCCTGCTGTCTCTCACCACCACCTTGGGGCTGGGGCCGGCTCTCTTCAAACTCGGCCTGCAACGCCGCCGCCAATTCCTCACCGATGAAGTAACTGATCTCGGCGTCCGATCCAGGGGTAGGCCGTTGGAAGTACGACTGCGCATAGAACTCTCCACCGCGCGGTGGGGTTCCAAACTGGAATGCTGGCCTAGGCTCGAACAGGGCTGCACCATCGGCCATGACTTGATCGCTCATGTCCTGCAGCGGTGCGATGTCTACGATCCAGATGGAGCGACCGTGTGTTGCGGCTATCAGTTCACGGTCACGCGGATGGATTGCTAGATCGTGCACCGGTACCGCCGGTAATCCCTCCATGAACCGTTGCCACGAACCACCGCGGTCGGTCGATACGTACGCGCCCACATCGGTGCCCACAAACAGCAGGTTCTCATTGCGCGTATCCTCTCGGATCACGTGCACGAAATCGACCGAGCCAGTCGGCAAGTTCGAGACTATGGAGCGGAAATTCCTTCCACCATCGTCCGTCGCGTAAACGTACGGAGTGAAATCGTTGGTGCGGTGATTGTCGAACGTCACGTAGAAGCGCTCGGTGTCGAAATGCGACGGCTCGATACGGCTTACGTACGTTCCCTGCGGCACCCCGTCGAACCGGTCGGTGAGTTCGGTCCACTCTCCACCGTCATCTCGCGTGATCCAAACTCGCCCGTCGTCAGTGCCAGCGAAGATCATGCCCCGTTGCAGTGGCGACTCGGCCAGCGAGACTATGGTCGCGTATGTCTCGGCCCCCGTGACGTCGGGCGTGATACCCCCGGTCGTCTCGGTGCTGACCTTCACCTTTTCCGGATCGTTGTAGCTGAGATCAGGCGAGATCGGCTGGAGTTCATCACCCCAATTCGTGCTCTTCACGACCATGTTGCCACCAGCGTAGAAGTGACTGCGATCGTGCACTGACTGGAAGAATGGGGAGTTCCAGTTCCACCGCATGTCGTGAGCAGCAGAGTCAGCCGACGCATGTTCGCGCAGAGACTGAATGCGTGGGTCGTTTTCGTCGACACCCGCTTCCATCAGGGTTACGATCGAGTCCTGATACGGCAACCACACCTCGCGCCAATCAGGCTTCTCGAGCGAGTTGCTTTCGCCGGTCGCCAAGTTGTTACGGCGCATGTTGCCGCCCTGTGACTCTGACCAAACGATGCTGGCATCCTCAGGATCCTGTGCCGAGACGAATCCGTCACCGCCGCTGATGGTAAACCAGTGGTACTTCCCGATCTGGCCGTCCGAGATCCGGCTGGGTCCGCACCAGGTGTAGTTGTCCTGGAGTCCACCACAGACTCGATACGGGGTCTCCATGTTGTAGCTCACGTCATAGAACTGCCCAATCGCGAAATAGTTGAGATAGTGCCAGTTGCCGCCACGGTCGAACGTGATGGCAACCCCACCATCGTTGCCGTTCACCATCCGCTCGGGATCGTTGGGGTCGATCCATAACGCGTGATCGTCGGTGTGAACTCCCACGGCGGATGAACCGATAGTCTTACCACCGTCACTGGAGAACTGCAGTGGCGTGGATGAAAAATACACTCGGTCAGGATCGAGCGGATCGACCCGGACTTGAGAGTAGTAGAACGGCCGGCTGTTGGTGTCGTTCACCTTCTCCCACGATTCCCCACCGTCCTCCGAGCGATACAGTCCGTTGCCCCCGGAGCCGTCCTCCTCTTCTTCGGCCTCCACCATTGTGTACATGATGTCCGGGTTGCTTTGGCTTATGGCGATCCCGATTCGCCCCTTCATCGCGGTCGGGAATCCGTTGCCCACGACCTCGGTCCAAGAATCTCCTCCGTCAGTTGATTTCCACAATGCGCTGCCCGGCCCCCCGCTGTTCAAGAACCACGGTCCCCGTACCCGCTCCCAACTCGACGCGAAGAGCACGTTGGGATCACTCGGGTGCATGGCGACATCAACGAATCCCGCCTTGTCACTGATGAACTTCACCAACTCCCAGGTGTCGCCCCCGTCTTGGGTGCGGTAGAGACCGCGTTCGGGATTGGAATCCCAGACGTGCCCCAACGCGGCAACGTAGACGACGTCCGGATTCTTCGGATGCACTACTATGCGGCCGATGACCTGAGTCTCAACGAGCCCCTTCAGCTCCCAGGTCATGCCGCCGTCGGTCGATTTGAAGATCCCTCCGCCCGGCGAGATGGAATTACGGGAATCCTCTTCACCGGTACCGGCCCAGATCTGATTCGGGTCGCTGGGTGCGATAGCTAGGTCGCCCATGGAAACCACTCGTTCATTGGTCCAGAGTGGCCGGAACGTCGTGCCATTGTTCGTGGTCTTCCAAATGCCACCGGTGGCGGCGGCCACGTAGAAGGTCTTGGACGGGCTGGGCACGCCTTCAACGTCAGTTACCCGACCAGACATGTTGGCCGGACCGATGGACCGCCATTTGAAGGCTTGCATGACGGTCGAGTCCAGAGGCTGCGTGAGCTGGGCGTCCAACCCGGTTGCGCCCAACACCAGTGCCGCGATTGCCATGAAGAAGTTCGTTCTAGCCATGATCGGGCCTTTCCCAGATACAATGTCTATGATGATTCTGACGGTGTGTACATCCAGTTATGTCTACGGCCGAACGGCAGCATTTGCTGAATGTCGGGCTTCGACATCCGTGGAAGGTACACGCGTCCCACCCCGTTGGAAGTCTGCCGAGCGATTGGCCGGCGACTGCCTGGCACATACCGGCCTGCGCGCGCATACTAGTGACCTAAACGACCTTCGACTCGTCCAAGGAGCTTCATCATGTCCTTCCAGATACCACGAAGAGCTTTTGTTGGCCAGCTAGCAATGGCTGGTGCAGCATTCCACATCGTCCCGAGACGGGTCCTCGGCGGACCCGGTTACCGGGCACCGAGTGACACCCTCAACGTCGCCTGTATTGGTATCGGCGGCATGGGTGCAAACGACGTGCGGGGAATGAGCGACGAGAACATCTACGCTCTGTGTGATGTTGATGAAAACCGAGGTGCCAGCTCCTTCAACGCATTCCCACAGGCGAAACGATACCGTGACTTTCGCGTCATGTTGGATCGGGAAGGAGACAACATCGACGCGGTGACCGTCTCCACACCCGATCACAATCACACCGTTGCGGCCATGCGAGCACTCGGAATGGGCAAGCATGTGTACTGCCAGAAACCGTTGACACGCACGATCTGGGAAGCCCGGCAGATGGAGAGCGCCGCTCGTGACGCCGGTGTGGCGACCCAGATGGGCAATCAAGGGCACTCCTGGGAAGGTACCAGGCAGATCCGGGAGTGGGTCGAGGCGGGATGGATAGGCACAGTGCGGGAGATTCAGTATTGGACCAATCGGCCGATCTGGCCGCAGGCAATCGAGAGACCGCTGGAATCCTATCACGTGCCGCATCACCTGGATTGGGACCTCTGGCTCGGCTCAGCACCGGAGCGACCCTACCATCCCGCGTATGCGCCGTTCAACTGGCGCGGTTGGTGGGATTACGGCACGGGCGCTCTGGGTGACATCGCCTGCCATGCCATGGACGCGGCTTTCTGGGCACTGGAACTCACGTACCCCACTCGAATCGAGCCGGAGTCAACGCCGCTGTTTGCGGAAACCGCCCCAGCGTCTTCTCGCATCGTGTATCACTTCCCAGCCCGCGGAAATCGCCCGGGGATCAAGGTGGTTTGGCGTGATGGGAACCTCACACCGCCACGGCCCGCGGATCTTTCGGACGCGGCGCAGTGGCCCCTCGGGACCAGCGGGCAGCTCTGGGTCGGTGACGAGGGCACCTTGTTCGCGGGGATCTATGGTGAGGACCCGCGTCTCATGAATGAAGCCCGGCATGCGGAGCTGATGGCCCATCCGCCGGATGTGAAGTATCCCCGAACAGATGGCGTGTACGCCGAGTGGAGCGCCGCGTGTAAATCTGGTGGCAAAGCGGGGTCCGACTTCGCGACCCATTCAGGCCCACTCACAGAAATGGTGTTGCTGGGAAACCTGGCCGTGCGGAGCGCAAAGGTATTGGAGATCGACCAAAACACCGGAGACGTGACCAACACCACGATCCCGGAGGAGTACATCAAGCCGGCATACCGCGAAGGCTGGGGTTGGTAGTACCGCAAGGCTTGGTCGAAGGAATGCCTGCGCACAAGACCGAGTTGGCTACTCTCGCCGGCGGGTGCTTCTGGTGCCTGGAGGCAGTGTTCGTCCGGCTGAAGGGAGTTGAGAGTGTGGTGTCGGGTTACGCCGGCGGGAGCGTGCCCAATCCCTCCTACGAGCTAGTGTGCACCGGCACCACCGGACACGCTGAAGTAGTACAGATCGCTTTCGACCCGAGCGTGGTCTCGTATCGGGACTTGCTCCAAATCTTCTTCACCATTCACGACCCGACTACGCTCAACCGACAAGGTGCAGATGCGGGTACACAATACCGCTCGGCAATCTTCCATCACACGGACGAGCAACGCGCGGTAGCGCGTGAGGTGATCACGGCGTTGACCGCGTCGGGGGTGTGGGAAGATCCGGTGGTAACCGAACTCATTCCGCTCGACACGTTCTATCCGGCGGATGAGTATCACCAGGACTACTATGAACGTCACTCCGCTCAGCCCTACTGCCGGACGGTGATCGAGCCAAAGGTGGCCAAGCTGCGCCAGCAGTATCTGGAGAAGTTGAAGGAATAGCAGCCCATTTACAAACGGTGTTTGCAGGCCTGCAACACCTGTTTGCACGCTTACAATCGTCGTTTGCAACCTTACATACGGCGTTTGCAACGTTACATCAGGCGTGTGCAGGCTTACATCGAGCGTGTGCAACGTTACAATCGGCTTGCGCAGCCTTACATACGTCGTCTGCAACGTTACATACGCCTTGGGACGCTTTACATACACCTATTGCAGGCGTGCAAACATCGTTTGTAAGCCTGCAAACATCCTCCGGCGGGAGACGTGCCATAGCGCTGCGTGTGGCGGGCGAATCACTTAAAGTGTTGCAACACAATGCGTTAGATTCATCAGCGGCGACCACGCCAACCCGTCACCTCCCCCAGGAAACTAAACGCCACCCGATCTCGTAGATCTAATATCGATGCCTACAATGCCTGCATCGATGTAGATAATTCCGACAAGGAGTGTTTCATGCCGGCTGCCTCACTAGGTGAGTTCGAACAGCTGGTTCTGCTGGCCATTCTGCAACTGGAGGACGAGGGATTTGCGTTATCGATTCTCCGCGAGCTGGACCGGCGGGCAGGCAGGCGAGTGTCACGCGGCGCCCTGTACAAGACACTCGAACGTCTCGAGGACAAGAAGTTTGTTAGGTGGCAAGTGGAGGAACCCACTCCTGGCCGCGGCGGCCATCCACGACGGCGATTCACGGTCACGAGCCCGGTCACGCACTACGGGGTAGCCGCGCTGCAAAGGGCTCGTGACGCCCTGTTCCGATTCTGGAAAGGACTGGACGGGGTCCTGGGAGAGCCCATGCCATGACTGACGAATCGCGACCTCCGCGCCTGGCCGAGCTGCTGCTGGCGAGATTCGTACCCCCAGGGATCTCCGGACGCAGCATTCTCGGTGACGCCAGAGAAGAATACGGGGCCCAACTCAGCTCCCGCCCACATTTGCTCGCCGATCTTTGGTATTGGAAACACGTGCTATCCATCATCGCTCGCTTCGTGACCGGTTCCCCACGCCATCCTCTGGGGAGCGGCAAGCGACCGAGTAGCCTGACCAGCGCCGTGCGGGCCCTGGGTTACGATGCCAGGATCGCGTTCCGCGGTCTCCGCAAGAGACCCGGATTCACCCTCGCAGCCATACTCACCCTCGGACTCGGCATCGGCGCCAACACCATGATCTTCAGCGTGGTGGACGGAGTGCTACTGAGGCCGCTGCCGTTCCCGGAGTCACACCGGTTGGTCAACGCGTTTCGCGTTGATCCTGCCGTGACCGGTCGCAACCCAGACCTTTCGATGCTCGGGAGTCTGTACGCGGTACCATACCCCGTGTTCATGGATTGGGCAGAGATGAGCCCGGCGTTCGAAGTCGCTGGGGCGTACCGGCAAATGTCCTTCACAATCACAGGTAGCGATCAGGCCGAGCGGCTTGGTGGAACCGAGGTTTCGTGGGGTGTGCTGAGCGCCCTCGGGGCCCGGCCGGCGGTGGGGCGACTGTTCAGCCCGGAAGACGACGCAGTGGGCGCACCTAGGGTCGTCGTTCTCGGTTATGGCACCTGGTTGAGCCGGTTTGGATCCGACCCGGGCGTCATCGGCCGATCGATCTCCCTCAATGGTGTCCGGCACGAGATCATCGGTGTGATGCCCCGAGGCTTCAGGTTCGACGGTTCAAGCGAGGATCTCTGGGTCACCTTCACCGATGATTTCAAGAGCTCAACCGTGCGCAACGCGGGTAGTCTCCAGGTCATTGCCCGTCTCAAGCCCGGAATCACTGTGGATCGCGCACAGCGTGAGATGGACGCAGTCGCCCGGCGCATTGGCGAATTGCACCCCGAGGAGGCCGAGCACGGCATCGGTTTGATCGAGCGGCGTGACCTTGTCGTGGCCAACACACGCGCTGGGTTGACTATGCTCTTGGGTGCCGTTGGGCTTGTACTGCTAATCGCATGTGCGAATATCGCGAACCTGCTACTGGTGCGCGCCACCGAACGACGCCGCGAACTGGGCCTGCGACAAGCGCTGGGCGCTGACCGCATGAGGTTGGTCGCACAACTCATGAGCGAGAGCGTGCTGCTGGCGCTCGTGGGTGGCACCGTAGGGTGTGCCGTCGCGCTGGTTTCACTGCGGCCTTTCGTTGCGGCGTTCCCGAGTGGCCTGCCACGAGCTGAGGAGATAGGCATTGATACGAGGCTGCTGTTGTTTGCCGCCGCGCTGGCGTTGGCCACCGGCGTGATCACCGGTCTGTTGCCTTCGGTCCGGGCAATGCGGACTTCGGTCATGGAAGTGCTGCAAGAAGCTGGCAGGGGAAGCGCTGGCGGAAAGCGGCGTAGCCGCATGCACGCCGCGCTAATCGTGGCTGAGGTTGCGATCGCGTTCGTGCTCCTAGTCGGTGCCGGTCTGTTCGTGAGGAGTCTCCAGCGCCTGATGCAAGTCGACACGGGTATCGATAGTGCGAACCTGATCGTCTCGGGAATCAGCCCGCCGACTCAGTATCGGGACTGGGGAGACACGACCCGCGGTTTCTACAGAGACCTCACCACTCAGATAGAGGCGATCCCCGGAATAGAGAGCTTCGCATTTGCGGGCCAAATGCCGTTCGTCGGTGGATGGTCTTCGCCACCGACGCTGGTTGAGACACCCGACGAGATGGTCCAAACGACAGTCCACCGCACGAGCGCGGCTCCCGGCTATCTGCGAACGATGGGGATACCGTTGCTCGCCGGTCGTGACTTCACAACCGCGGACACCAAGGACGCCCCGCCGGTGATCGTGATCAATCGCGCGATGGCTGATCGTTACTGGTCCGATCTCGATCCGATCGGTCGGCGGGTCATGGTTCCGATACAAGGAGATTCGGTGTGGCGCACAGTAGTTGGTGTAGCGGCCAACACCGTCTACCGGCTCGACATGCAGCCGTTCCCGAAGTACTTCGTGCCGTTTGAGCAGATCCCGTTCTGGTACGAGTGGCTCATCGTGCGATCTGATTTGGGCGCGGAGGCACTTGCTCCGTCGCTACGGCAGGCAGTCTGGTCCGTCGATTCCGACATTCCACTTACCGTGTTCCGACTCGACGACGCGATCGATGGCTCCAGGGCGGTGGCGCAGCCCAGGTTTGCCGTCTTCGTGTTCGGCTGTCTCTCTTCATTGGCTGCGATTCTGGCGGTCCTCGGAATCTACGGCGTGCTTTCGTATGTCGTGCAGCAGCAGTCCGGCGAGATCGGCATACGCATGGCGCTTGGTGCTGATGCCAGCAGCGTGGTGCGAGCCGTGCTGCAGCGTGGCCTGCTCATGGCGGCGGTGGGTCTAACCCTGGGTTTGGGAGCGGCGTTCGCAGCTTCCCGCGTTGTGCGGAGTCTGCTATTCGAGGTCAGTCCCATGGATCCCATCACCATAGCGGGGGTCGCCGTTCTCATTCTCGTGGCAACTATGCTCGCCAGTTGGATACCAGCGCGCAGAGCCAGCAGGGTAGATCCGGTCGTGACGCTGCGCGAGCAGTAGTAGCGGGGGGCTGACCCAGTAGGTTTGATTGACGATTCACGGCTGGCGCCCCATCGTCACGCTATGTCTGTGCAACGCGAACTCGGGGGCTCCGGGTGAGAATCGTCGGCGGTACCTGGGCTGGCCGTGACCTGGTCTCGCCGGGGGCGAGGGTCCGTCCGACCGCAGAACAGATCCGCGACCGCTGGTTGAGTCTGCTCGCGGCAGATCTGCCGAGGGCCCGGATCTTGGACTTGTTCGCGGGATCGGGAGCCTTGGGTTTGGAGGCGCTCTCTCGCGGCGCCGCTGCTGCAGATTTCGTGGAGAACGGTGCTGCCAGTATCCACGCTCTCAAGGCCAACGTTGCCACTTTCCGCGTGAAGAACCGAACCCGCATCTTCAAGCGTGACGCCATTCCCTTTGTCGAGCGAATCGACCGAGTCCTGTACGACATCGCCTTTGCCGATCCACCGTATGGTTCGCGCAAGGCCGATCGGATTGTGCAGCGCTGGATCGCGGTGCCGTTCAGCCGGATACTTTGCGTCGAGCATGGCCGAGAGCATCTGCTCCCGCGCCGCGGGAAGCGATATGACTTCGGAGACACCAGGATCACCATCTATCGAGCCAGGCCGAGTCCGCAACAGGCCCGCGCCAGGTAATCGCGGCACGCACTGCGGCTCCATGAACAAGGCGCCGCTGAGGTTCGCGTAGGCCCCCAAGATCAATAGCACTGCCGCTGAAGATGCGCTCGTCAGGACACGACAGTTCCCCTGACCTGGTTCTACTGACCCTCCAAGCCGTACACCAACACCCGGAACGAACCGGGAACCAGTGGTAGCCGGCGTCGCGGTCCCCAGGAGTCAGCCGCTGACGGCGCCTCGTAATCCGCCGCCGACACGTAGAGCTTGTGGGTCGTCGGATCGAGCGTCATCGTGCGGGCCGAACGCCCAGTCGTCGCTCGTGTCCTCGATGTTGTTGTAGATCCGCTGTGCGGCGGGATCGAACACGGCGAACTCGGGCTTGCCGCCGAGCGGGATCGTGGCGACCACGACGCCGGTTTCTGCCTCGAACACGGTCGCTGAATGGCCCCGCCCATTGAAGGTGTAGACCTCGTCGAATCTGGGAACGTAGAGTATTGCGTCCAGATTCTCACCCGTTTCCACGCGCCGCAGGATCGCGAGCGCCTCGAGATCCACCACGGCAGCTAGCGCCGCTAGTCGCTTATTCCTCGCGCAGCGCCACCGTAGGGTCGACACCAGCGGCTCGCCACGCGGGTACCAGTCCAGCCGTCATGGCTACGGCCGAGAGTGCAAGGGCCGACAGCGCCAGCGTAATCGGATCGGAGGCCGTGACTCCGTAGAGGAACGCAGCGACCAGTCGCGTTGCAGCGAGCGCAAGTGCGACGCCCAACACCACACCAATCGCTATCACCGTGGCGGCTTCGCCTGCCACCATGCGCAGGACCCCCGTTCGCGCGGATCCCAGCGCCACGCGAATCCCGATCTCGTTGCGGCGCCGCGTGACGCTGTAAGACATGGTTCCGTATAGACCGATTACAGCTAGCAATAGCGCCAGTCCCCCGAAAAACGCCGAGAGGGTCGCCAGCAGTCGCGGCCGCGCCAAGGATGTCGCTACCTGGTTGCTGAGCGTGGTGAATTCAAGCGCGATGGCAGGATTCAGCTCTCGTATCGCCCGGGTGAGAGACTGGATGAGTGCGGCTGGCTCACCCTCAGTGCGCAGCGCTAGCTCGACCGATGCCTGCCAGAGCTCGGTCTGCTCCAACGGAACGTAGGCCGTGGCAAGCGTGGCCTCATCGAGCCGCCGGTACTTGGAATCCTCCACCACACCGACGATCTCCATCGGCGGACCGATGCTGTCGTGCACCGTCGTGCTGATCCTCTTCCCCAAGGGGCTGGCGTCACCGAA
>JARRLJ010000015.1:0-2470 GCA_037387025.1 Gemmatimonadales bacterium | reverse complement strand
AGCGGTGCGCCAGCGTCTGATTGACCAGCACGACCGGCGCCGCATCGGCTCCGTCCTGCGGAGTGAAATCGCGGCCTGCGAGCAGTCCGGTGCCCAGCGTCCCCAGGTACCCGTCGCTCACACCGTTGAACCACACCGGTGAGTCACTGGCAACGCCGTCCACCACGACGTCGTCGTTCCAGGCCGTGCCGCTGATTGGAGTGAGCAACGACGCTCCTGCTTGACGCACCCCCGGGACAGCACGCATCCGGTCTAGTAGTGTGCGGGGGAAGCCGCTGTCGCTCGTGTCGGATGGAGCAGCGTTGGACCAGTCCACAGAGACTACGAGCACCCCGGCGGCGCGGAAGCCTGGATCCAGGGTCGTGAGCCGCTGGAAGCTGCCTACCAGGAGGCCGGCCGCCACGACCAGCACGAGCGACAGAGCCACCTGACCCACCACTATTCCCTTGGCGAACCGATGGCGCGAACGTCCCACCAGGCCACGACCAGCACCACGCATGGCGCTCTGGGGATCCACCCGAGCGGAGCGCCAGGCGGGTGCTAGACCGAACAACGTACCTGTGACGATAGCCACCAGCACGGCGAATCCGAGTACACGGAGATCGACCGATAGATCGAGCACAACGGCGCGACCGCTCTGCGACAGGAATCGGACCAGGACCTCACTGGACCAGCGGGCGAACAGGATCCCGACCGTAGCCCCGAGTAGTGCCAGCAACAGGCTCTCGGTAAGCAGCTGACGCACCAGCCGCGCTCTGCCCGATCCCAGGGCGAGACGCACTGCGACCTCGTGCTGCCGCGCCGTTGCCCGAGCAAGCAGCAGCTGCGCAACATTGGCGCACGCGATCAGCAACACTACCCCGACCACAACCAGCAGCGCGAACAGCGCGTCGCGGTACTGACCGCGCACGAAAGACATCCCGGTGGCGGCGGGATGGGCCGTCAGTATGTTCTCCACGAACTCGGCTTGCTCGTCGGCGGTCCAGTGCGTCGGTACGCTCGCCTCGTACACCGCACGCTGTACGACCGCCAGACCCGACCGCGCCTGCGGCAGCGTACCCCCGGGGCGCAGCCGCCCGAAAACATTGAGAAACCAGGTGCTCCGAGCATCGAGCACACCGCGTCCCTGCCGCAGGATGTCCACCGAGCAGAGCGGCACAAACACACCCGCCGACCGGCCCACGTTTATGCCCGAGAACCCCGGGGCGGTGACACCTATGATCTCGAATCGATGGCCGTCGAGCGAGATCGTCCGACCGACGACATCCGCTGCCCCTGCGTACTCACCCTGCCAGAACCCGTGGCTCAGCACCGCTAAGGCTGGACAGCCACGTACGTCGTCGGCCGGCTCCAGCAGGCGGCCGGTGCTGGCCGATACACCGAGCACTCTGAAGTAGTCGCCGCTCACCCACGCACCAGGGGCGCGTCGCACGACACCTCCAGTGCTCAGATCGAACCGCTGGTCGGCAAAGGCGAACGTGCCCGCCAGCGCTTCCTGCCGGTCGCGGATCTGTTCCCATATTGGATTTGTGAAGCTCGATCCCCGGTTCTCCATAGTTAGCTGCACGAGCTCCTCGGGATGGCTCACCGGAAGTGACCGCAACATCACCGCGTTGATCAGGCTGAAGATGGCGGTATTGGCACCAATGCCCAGGCCGAGCGACAGCACTGCAACCAGCGTGAATCCAGGGTTTGCGCGCATTGCGCGCGCAGCGTACTTGAGGTCCGCGACCACCGATTGTAGCCAGACCAGAACGTCCACGTCGTGCACGTGTTCCCGCAAGACCTCTCGGTTCCCGAAGCGGCGTTTTGCCTCGCGCCTGGCATCGGCTTTACTCATGCCGGCGGCCATCAACTCGTCCACCAGCTCGGCGAAATGAAAGGCCATCTCGCGTTCAATGTCGTTGGCGAGCCGGTCTGAACGCATCACATTGAAGAGGCGGCGATACCAGGACATCCAGCTATCCTCCCCGGTGGCTCCGGCTGTCAGGCATAGCTCAACACGCGCTGGACACCTTGGTTGAGTCGACTCCAGGTTTCACGCTCCTGGGCCAGCTGAGCCTGGCCCGAGCGCGTAATCTCGTAAAAGCGAGCCTCGCGCTTCTTCTCGGTTACGCCCCACTTGCTCTTGAGCCACCCCTGCTGTTCCATGCGGTGCAGGGCTGGATACAGCGACCCCTCCTCGACTCGCAGCAACTCATCCGATGAGCGACGGATCGCAGCCGTGATGGCGTACCCGTGTAGTGGTCCTCGTGCCGACAGCGTTTGCAGCACGAGGAGCGCGAGGGTTCCCTGAAGGATGTCGTTGCGGCGATTTGCCATGGGCTTCCCTATACCTAACTAGCTAGGTATAAGGGAAGGAAGTCAGTATTTCAACGAGGCGCTACCCCGCAGTCGGTTGATGGGGGGCCAGGACTTGCTCCAGTGGTACCCGGCGGGATTGGCCATCCTGAAAGACAGCTCGTTATGT
>JARRLJ010000014.1:5985-17210 GCA_037387025.1 Gemmatimonadales bacterium | reverse complement strand
GACCTGCAGGGGTCGATGGTGGGCCCCTTTTGTCGTATTCCAACCAGGACAAAAATTGACTGGCCCCAACCACCGCGAGCGGATCCTCAGTCGTCTGATTGAGGATGAGCTGAAGGAGTCGTTCATCGACTACTCGATGAGCGTGATCGTACAGCGAGCGCTGCCGGATGTGCGCGACGGATTGAAACCGGTACACCGCCGCATCCTCTACGCGATGAACGAGCTCGGCCTGCAGCCGGGCCGACCCTACAAAAAGAGCGCGACGGTCGTAGGTGACGTGCTCGGTAAGTACCACCCGCACGGAGATATGGCAGTGTACGACTCGCTCGTGCGGATGGTACAGTCCTTCTCGTTGCGCTATCCGCTGGTGGATGGCCAGGGGAACTTCGGTTCGATCGATGGCGACAACGCCGCTGCCTACCGTTATACAGAGGCCCGCCTCACCTCCCTCGCCGTCCCGATGCTGGAGGACATAGACAAGAACACGGTCGACTTCGTCCCCAATTTCGATGACCGACTTCAGGAACCGACGGTGCTTCCGTCCCAGGTGCCGAATCTGCTGGTGAACGGGTCCTCGGGTATCGCAGTTGGCATGGCCACCAACGTACCTCCGCACAACCTAGGTGAGGTGGCTACCGCGCTGAAGTTCCTGATCGACAATCCCGATTGTGCAATCGACGACCTGAGGCGCCACATACAAGGACCAGATTTTCCGACAGGTGGTTTCATCTACGGACGCGACGGGATCAAAGAATGCTATGAGACCGGTCGCGGTCGAATCGCCGTACGCGCGCGCGCCCAGATCGAGGAGAAGGAATCGTCCGGCAAGATGCAGATCGTGGTGACGGAGATCCCGTTCCAGGTCAACAAGACGAGACTCATCGAGCAAATCGCCGCGCTGACGAACGCCAAGAAGGTCGTCGGAATATCTGACCTCCGCGACGAATCCGATCGCGACGGTATGCGCATCGTCATCGAGTTGCGCCGCGACGCCAACCCGAGCGTGATACTCAACCAGCTCTACAAGCGCACGTCGATGCAGACCACGTTCGGTGCCATCATGCTGGCGCTGGTCGACGGCGAACCCAAAGTGCTCGACCTGAAGGAGTTGCTGCGACACTTCGTGGATCACCGTCACGAGGTTATCACTCGCCGGGCCCAATTCGATCTCGACCAGGCTCAGGCGCGCGAGCACATCCTCGAGGGTTTGAAGATCGCCGTCGACAACATCGACGAGGTCATCAAGATCATTAGAGGGTCGCGTGACGCGTCGGCCGCTGATACCGCGCTGCGGGAGCGCTTCGAGCTGACTGAGAAGCAAAGCGAAGCGATTCTGAACATGAGGCTCGCCAAGCTCACGTCGCTCGAGATCGACAAACTGGAGGAGGAACTCAAAGAGGTCCGCGCTCTGATCAAGGAGCTGCAGGCCTTGTTGGCGTCGAAACCGAAGCGCATGGCGATCTTGAAGAAAGAGCTGGACGCGCTGGTGAAGCGCTTCGGTGACGAGCGCCGCACCGAGATCATAGCCGATCAGGGTGACTTCTCGGTCGAAGACCTGATTGCCGAAGAAGATATGGTGATCACCATCTCTCATTCGGGCTATATCAAGCGCATTCCGGTTTCGACCTATCGCAGGCAACGCCGCGGCGGTCGCGGACTGAACGGCATGGGGACGAAGGAAGACGACTGGGTCGAGCACCTGTTCGTCGCGTCGACGCACGATTACGTGCTGTTCTTCACGCAGGCGGGCAGAGTGTATTGGCTCAAGGTCTACGATATTCCCCAGGGAGGCCGGGCGGCACGAGGCAAGCCGATTATCAACCTGGTGGGAATCGAGCAATCGGAGAGGATCGCCGCGTTCGTTGCCGTGCGCGAGTTCAGCGACTCGCAGTATCTGATGTTCGCAACCGCACTCGGGACGGTCAAGAAAACGAAACTGTCGTCCTACGCCCACCCGCGGGCTAATGGTATCAACGCCATCAATATCGAAAAAGCCGATGAGCTGATCGACGTGCAGCTCACGGACGGCACTAATGACGTCGTGCTGGCCACAAGCGCCGGCATGTCAATCCGCTTCAGTGAGAAGGACGCGCGAGAGATGGGCCGCACGGCCATGGGTGTGCGTGGGATCCAGCTGGAAGACGACGACCGGGTGATAGAGATGGTGGTAGTGAGAAGAGATGCCACCTTGCTCGTGGTGAGTGAGCACGGGATGGGCAAGCGGTCTGAATTGGCGGACTATCGGGTTCAGAAGCGTGGAGGTAAAGGCATCATAACGCTCAAGCGAACGGAGAAAACCGGATCGATAGTGGCTCTGAAAGAGGTTCTGCCGGACGACGAGCTGATGATGGTCACGCGCCACGGCGTGATAATCCGCGTGCCTGTCGAGGGCATTCGGGTGATCGGTCGCAACACGCAGGGGGTGCGGGTCATGAATCTCGATTCCGGCGACGCTGTGATGGACGTGGCGCGGGTGGTGAATGAGGAGGAAACCGCGGCGATCGAGGCCGCGGGTCCGTCAAGCGCAACGGTGGCCGCAGAGGAAGAGGAGTCGGAGTAGAGGGGGGGAGGGGCACGAGTGCCGGCGGAGTCGCTGGTTTCGATCGAGGCAATTCGTGAGGCGGCCAGCGGGCTCGTCGGGGTGGCCGAGTGTACCCCGTTGGTGCATGTGTCGGCCCTCACAGACCTGGCGGGCGTTCCAGTTTATCTCAAGTTGGAAAACGCACATCCGACTGGCGCCTTCAAGCTTCGCGGAGCGTGGACAGCCGTTCGCCGTCTCCCGAATGATCGCCGTGAGCGGGGGGTGCTCACGTATTCTAGCGGGAACCACGGTCAGGCAGTTTCCTTTGCCGCCCAACGGGTCGGCGTAAGGGCAGTGATCGTGATGCCGGAAACGGCCCCCCGGCTGAAGGTGGAGAGGGTGAAACACTGGGGTGGCGAAGTGGTCTTTGCGGGGACCACGTCGGAAGATCGATACAACAGGGGGATGGAGCTTGCGGAGTCTGAGGGATTGGCGGTGATCCCGCCATATGACCACCCAGACATCATAGCCGGACAGGGTACGGTGGGGCTCGAGATAGCCGAACAGCTTCCCGAGGTGGCCCACGTTGCCGTCCCGGTCGGCGGAGGTGGCTTGGCCGCGGGAGTGGCAACCGCAATGGCCGCCCTGAAACCGGAGGTCAACGTGACCGGTGTGGAACCGGAAGGAGCGGATGGCTTCAATCGGGCACTAGCGGCCGGCCATCCGGTGCGGCTCGAGCGCTCGGCCAGTATCGCCGATGGCTTGCTTCCACTTTCAGTGGGTACCGTTACGTTCCGGCATCTCAAGGACCGCGCCCGAGGTGCTGTCGTCACAGACCAGGCGATAGCCGAGGCGACATTGTGGTTGCGGTCCGTGCCGCAGGTAATGGCCGAGCCTTCCGGCGCGGCGACTACAGCGGCTCTTCGGAGCGGCGCGATCCGGCCAACAGGTCCGACGGTCCTGGTTGTCAGTGGAGGGAACGCAGATCCGGCGGCAATCGCCGCTATAGCCAAGGACTTCGGACTGTCCTGAGATGACGACGATCGACCGCGCCAAGATCCTCGTCGCCGATGACGACGAAGCCCTCCTGAACACGTTGGTCTGGATTCTCAAGGACAGGGGTCACGAAGTCGTCTCCGTCTCCGACAGCACCCAGCTCCTCACCTGCCTCTCCGAGGAGTCTCCCGATCTGCTGATGCTGGATATCATGATGCCCCGCGTGGACGGCCTGCAGCTGCTCGAGCAGTTGAAGGGTGATGATCGCTGGCGGGACCTTCCGGTCCTCATGATTTCGTCCATGTCACCCGAGGACGGAACGGTGAAGGCGCTGGGCCTCGGCGCGGCGGACTTCATCTCCAAGCCGTTCCGTGTCAAGGAACTGCTGGCGCGTGTCGACGCTCATTTGCGGTCGGGGATGACGTTGAGAAGTGCCCGCGATGAGGCACTGAAGCAAGCGGCCGAGGCCAAGGCGAGGGCAGAGGAAGCTGCGATTCGCGCCGAGATGGTAGATATCCTCCACGAAGTCACTGATGCTCTGAAAGCCGAAGAGATCTACCATATCCTGGCACGGCGTGTGGCCCACGTACTGAACATCACGAAGTGCTCACTGGTGATTCCCCAACCGGGCGGCCAGGTCGGCCTCGTCGTGGTAGCATCGGACAACCCAATGCTGCGAAACCTGGAGATCCAGCTCGATGGTTACCCTGAGATTCGCAAGGCCTTGGACACCAAGGAACCGGTGCTCGTCGCGGATGTTCAGACGGATGAGCTCTATTCGCGGGTGCGCGATGGGTGGATGAGAGATGGGATAACAGTCGCGACGAAATCGGTGATTGCTATTCCGTTCAACCTACAGGGAGCGCAGTCCGGCGTGTTCTTCCTGCGCACGCTGGGTGATGGTGTCACACTCACACAGTCGGATGTTGCGTTCGCCGATCAGGTAATCAAGACCGCTGTCAACGCGCTCGAAAAGGCCTACGAATTGGAGACCGTCCAATCGGACAAGGAACGATACCGCTGGCTGGCCACCATCGACGCCCTCACGGGATGTCTCAACCGCCGAGCACTCATGGAGCGACTCGAGCGAGAAATGGACCGGGTGAACCGATACGAAACCGAGCTATCCATCCTGCTCATCGATTTGGACCGATTCAAGGCGATAAATGACACGCGCGGCCACTTGGTTGGAGATAGCGTGCTGCGCCAGATTGGGGACCTGTTGCGCGGAGAGGTGCGATCGGTCGACCTTGCAGCGAGGTATGGAGGTGAGGAGTTTGTGATCGTGCTTCCCGAGACCGATCCCCAGGGAGCGCAAGCGTTTGCCGAGCGACTCAGGACGCGGGTAGTCCAGACCAACTTTGCGGAGAGCGGTGATCCGTTGAATCTTACGGTGTCCATCGGTGTTGCCAGCACAGGTCCCACCGGCGATGCTGTGCCGACACCAGATTCTCTCATTGCACTGGCCGACAAGGCTCTCTACAGAGCCAAGCATGAAGGCCGGAACAGGGTTCGCCGATGAGTCGTCGTTGTCCGCGCTGCAAGAATGTGTATGAGGGTGGGGCCAGGTTCTGCCCGAAAGACGGCAGTCCACTGGTGGATGTTGGCGATAGCGGGGGCCGTCCGGTGGTGAGCCCGAGAGGTGGCGGGGAAAAGACCGTTGCACGTAACATCGTCCCCCGGGCGGTAGAGGGCGATCGCGCGGCTTCCCTGAGCAAACAGGTCCTGGACGGTCTATACAAGGTGGAGCGGCGGCTTGGTGAAGGCGGCATGTCGTATGTGTACGAGGCCAAGGACGTAAATACCGGCATCAGCCTTGCGATCAAGGTTCTCAGCCCGAAACTGAGCCGGGACAGGAACTCGGTCGAACGGTTACGACGGGAGGCCGGTTTGGCGATGCGGTTGGATCATCCCAACATCTGCCGCATTCTGAGGCTGGGAGAGACCGAAGACGGGCTCATCTATCTGGTGATGCCCTACCTAAGGGGCGAACTCCTGGCCGATCGTGAGACCTCGACTGGCCCGATGTCACCTGAAGTCGGCATCGAGTACCTGGTGCAAATCTGTTCCGGTCTGGAGTTCGCCCACAGGCAGAACATCATTCACCGCGACCTGAAGCCGGAAAACGTCATGTTGGTGCCCACAGAGGGTGGTGGTGATGTAGCTGTGGTAATGGACTTTGGACTGGCCAAGCAGACCCGGGCGGATCCGAGTGTGGCGAAGCTAACGGCAACCGGGATCATACTCGGGACCCCCGAGTTCATGAGCCCGGAGCAGATTCGGGGCAAGGCGATCGACGCGCGGAGCGACATCTACGGCTTGGGGGTAATGGCCTACGAGATGTTCACGGCCCAGCTACCGTTCCAAGGGCGAACCCCTCAGGAAATGATGATCGCACGCCTCAGGGGCAAACCCACACCTCTGCGACGTTATCGACCGGACTTCCCTCCCAAGCTCGAAGTCGTTCTGATGAAATCTCTCGCACCCGATCCTGCTAATAGGTACGCGACGGCGAGGGAATTCGGAATGGCGTTGATCGAAGCAGGTGACGGGTTGGATGAGGAGAAACTCAGGAATATGTTGGGCTGATTCGTGGACGAGTGATCGACGCACTCGCCGACATCCATCGTTCTCCCGCTACGGTACCTTGTCCGCACCGGAATCCTGACTGACATGAGACGGTTCCCACCCTACGATCCGCCGGAATACGTCAAGTGGCGTCCAGACCCCGCCCTCGTTGCGGAGTTCGCTGACACGATTGCCGTGCATCCGGAGCGGCGTGCCATTGTGGAAGCGATGAGTGACGAGGCCAAGCTGGACCTCTACCGTGGTATGCTGCGCACGCGCCTCCATGATATCACGCTCAAACGGTGGGTCATGCAGGGTGTGATTTCCAAAGCGTGGTTGGGAACCGGTGAGGAAGCGGTTACGGTTGGGGCAGTGCACGCTCTGAATCGGAGCATGGACGTCGTGGCTCCTCTCATCCGCAATGCGGGAGCGTGTTGTGAAATGGGCATGTCCTTGGCGGCAATGCTGCGCGGTTACTTGGGAACCTACGATTCTCCGTCCAAGGGGCGCGACGGCCACGTGGGGGACTTCTCCCAGCGGGTGCTGCCACCCATCTCCAACATCGGCAACATGCCACCGGTCACTGTCGGGGTCGCACTCGGCTTTCGGTTGCGAGGCGAGCCCGGTGTCGCCCTCACGTGGATCGGGGACGGTTCGGTTAAGCACGGTGGAACCCATGAGGCGCTGGCACTAGCCGCCGCACAACGCCTGCCTGTCGTGTTCATAATACAAAACAACCAGGTAGCACTGGGTACCCGAGTTGCAGTACACCACCCGCCAGAGAAATTCGACAATCTACACGCGGCCTATGGAGTGCCTGGTTGGTCGTTTGCAGGTAACAATGTGCTCGATGCTTTTTCGGCCACGAAACTTGCGGTTGAAAGGTGCCGCGAGGGAAACGGGCCAGTGATCTTGTCCGCAGAAACATTCCGCATGGGTGGTCACGCTACACATGATGAGGCTGAGGCGCGGGTTGTGATCCCGGCGGATTTGTTTGAATACTGGGGAGCACGGGACCCAATCGGTCTGTACGAGGAACATCTCAAACGTGACGGGGTGAGCGTCCGCACGTTGGACAGTGTGGAGTCGGCCGTCCTAGACGAGATAGACCGAGCAGAGCAAGAAGCGCTTGCAAGCAGACAGCACAGCGTACCCAAAGGTGAAACAGCTCTTGAGGGACTCTACTCGGACGGGTAATCGGACAGACGGACGGCATGCGGATCTGACCGTTCGTCCATCCGATCCCCAAACTGGCATTACTGCATTCCTAACAGCGCCTTGAAAGAAATCAACAAGGGCTTGACTCCGAAGAACAGTACGATCACAAGGACTGGGGGAACAACGTATTTGACGATGTTAGCCCAGGCATTACGCAGGCCTTCATTGTTCATTCCAACGTCGAGTTCCGCCTTGGCCTGAGGGAGGGCCCGGTATCCAACGAGTATCGCGGTGCACAGTCCGCCAAGTATTAGTAGGAACGTACCCACGAACTTGTCGGCGAAAGAGAGGAAGTTGAGGTTCATTGCTGATGGCAACCCAGCCAAGGCGATCAGGGCGCCACAGACCACGGCCGCGCTTGCACGTGGCCAATGCCAGCCGTCTATGACTGCCGCTACTACCACTTCCAGGAGCGATATGGCGGAGGTCAGTGCCGCAAAGAACACCATCACGAAAAAGGCTGCGATGATCACATTGCCGACAGTGCCGAGGGTCGCGAGTGCGGGCGGCAACGTAATGAAGAGTGTACCTACGGTGTTATCTGTGTTCAGTACCCCGCCCAGTCCGATTGCATCTCCCAAGCCGAAATGGAAAATGATTGGAAAGACAACCAAGCCGGCCACGAACGCCACGCCGAAGTCGCTCACTGCTATCGTCGCGGCTTCCTTCGCAAGATTATTCTTGGTCCGGAGGTACGATGCGTACGTCATCATTGCGCCCATGCCCAGACTCAGTGAGAAGAATGCCTGACCGGCCGCGTCCGTAATGATTCTGGTGTCGAGTAGTTCGCTCAGACGCGGTTTCAAATAGTAAGCGTAACCCGCGCCACCACCCGACAGAGTGGAGGACCAAATAGCGAGCCCGACCAACAACACGAAGAGAAGTGGCATCAGGATGAGCGCGGTCCGTTCCAAGCCACGCTTGACCCCTCGAACGACAATGAAAACCGTAATCACCATGAAGAGAATGTGCGTGATGATGGCGGGCGTACTCGTGCCCACGCTGTTGAAATAAGTCGCCGTGTCCTGCGGGATCGCCCCTCTAACTGCATCCGCCGCGAAGCGAATCGTCCAGCCCGCTATCACCGAGTAATACGACAGAATTCCGAATCCGCAGAAAACAAACAACCATCCCAAGGGATCCCACCTTCGTCCGCCCAGCTCCCTCACTGCCATGACCGGAGAGACTTGTGTGAGACGGCCCACTACCAGTTCGCAGGTCATGACCGGTATTCCTACAAGGGCAACGAATCCGAGATAGAGCAACACAAAAGCCGCACCACCACCCTCGGCCGCCACGTATGAAAACCGCCACATGTTGCCGAGGCCGACAGCGGAACCAACGGCGGCCAAGATGAATCCAGCGTGAGTTCCCCATGATCCCCGTTCAGTCGATGACGCTTGTGCGTCCATAGCACACTCCTTCGAAGGTGCCCAGAGATAAAACGTTCTCCACCGCTTGTCTAGACTCCGACCCTTACTGCCCAAGTGGATGGAGACTATGCTTCACTATCATGCTTTCAATCGGTGCCGTGGCCCTGCTGCAAACCGCTGTGTCACTATCCATGGTGGATGACCATATCAGGGCGGAGCAGGACATCATCCATTACGAAATCGCCTTGTCGATTCCAGATCGAGGCAGTTCCATCAGGGCTTCCACTGCGATTCGCTATGTGCTCTCAGCTGCAAGCAGCGAGCTGGTGCTCGACTTCGATAGTGGCTTCGAGATCGACTCGATCATTCTGGCTGACGGTAGAGCGGCTCGCCGAGAGGAATGGACCTGGGCTCCTCGGGAAGGACCGGGAAATCTGCTCGTAGTCACGCAAGCGGGCGATGTTGGAGACACTCTCTCAGTGACTGTGCACTACGGTGGGAGTCCTCAAGATGGATTGATAATACGCGATAACGTGCATGGACGCCGCACGGCGTTTGCCGACAATTGGCCCGATCGTGCACATCACTGGTTTCCAAGCGAGGATCACCCGAGCGACAAGGCAAGTGTGTCGTTCCGAATCGGAGTCCCACGTGACTGGAGCGCAGTCGCAAACGGGCGCCTGATGCGAACCGAGCAAGTTGGGGACGGTAGGACGGCGTGGCTGTGGCGTGAAGACAGGCCGATACCGGTCCATACAATGGTGATAGGAGCCGGAATCATGTCAGTGGCCGTGCTGGGAGAAACAGGCGGCGTTCCGCAGACCGCGTGGACCTTCTCGGAGGATTCCGCGTTTGCGGTCGAACATCCGTTTCGCCGGGCAACGGATATGGTTGAAGTGTTGATTGAAGTCCTGGGGCCCTTCCCGTATGAGAAACTGGCTCATGTACAATCGTCCACCCGTTACGGGGGCATGGAGAACAGTTCTGCGATCTTCTACAATGAGAGCGCATATGCCAGTCGTCGAATGGGAGAAAGCGTGGTTGCTCACGAAATCGCTCACCAGTGGTTTGGCGATGCGGTATCGCAATACGATTGGCACCATCTGTGGCTGTCAGAGGGATTTGCCAGCTATTTCGGTCCGCTCTACTTCCAACTGGCAGGTGAGGAAGAAACGTTCGCCGGAGCGATGCGCTCCGACTGGAACGAGTACATGAACTCGGAGGTAGTCGACCGTCCGGTGATCGATCCGGCTGAGCGGAACCTGTTCAATCTGCTCAATGTGAACAACTACCAAAAGGGTGCCTGGGTACTCCACATGCTGCGTGGCGAGCTGGGCGATTCCGTTTTCTTCAGCAGCGTTCGCGACTTCTACAACACGTTTCGCGATTCGACGGCCCTGACTGATGATCTTGCTGCGATTGTATCGCGTCGTGCCGGCCGCCCAATGGATTGGTTCTTCGAACAGTGGCTGTTACGGCCCGGGTTCCCTAAGGTCGAAGTGACCTGGGGTTTCGATGCGGGCGACAACTCAGTGTGGATCACTGTGCGTCAGGTTCAACCACAAGGTTGGGGGGTCTTTTCTATCCTGCTTCCGATAGCAGTGGTCGATGCGGACGGGGCCATTGAGCAAGTATCCGTTCGGATGGAAGATCGAGAGCTAACGCACCACATGGAGGTCAGGGCCGATCCCGCAGAGCTCCTCATCGATCCAGACGAGACGCTTTTGTTGCAGGTGGTAGAGTTGGAGAGAAGGCGCTAGCTCGGCGAGCGAATGGCGTCCCAAGCGCTCTCGAAAACCTGCTGGCTCGCCGAGTGTTGGACAGTCCACTCCTTGCTGGCCGTTCGCTCGAGAACTAGGACGATGAGTCGTAGCCATACATCGGTCCATACTTCCACCGAGCCCGCTCTAACCTCGCCGCTGGACTTGCCGGCAGCTATCACCTTCTCGAGTTCTTCTCGGAACTCGCGGTGCGCGTCGCGGCTCCTCGAGTCGAGCAGTCCCGTCAAATCAGTGCTGAATACGAGTTTGATGAGGGGAGGATTGCGCTGCGCTAGGTCCTGCCAGGCAGCCGCGACATGGAACAGGCTGTCATGACAGGTGAACGACCGATGAAGCCCCCGGACCGGGTGAGTGAACAGTCGCACAGCTGCCCGGTATATCTCGTTCAGGAGCTGCTCTTTGGAGTCGAAGTGCCGGTAGATCGTACCTTCAGCTATTCCGGCCTTGGCCGCCAGCTGAGGTGTTGTACTAGCGTGATAACCTTGTGAGGTAAACAGGTCGAGGGCTGCTCTAACGAGTCGCTCTCTCGTCCCTTTCGGATCCCGTTTTCGACGGCTGCCGGTCTTGGCTTCGTCTTTTACGTGAGTCATCACTCGCAAATGTGCACCTCGGTACCACGGCTGCCAAGGTCTGAGGGTTCAGGAACTAGGGCGCCGGAATGTCACGTTATCTTTGTTGGGCAGGGTGGTGTAGGGAAGACGTGGATGGAAGGAATGGATCGAACACAGAGGTTACCGTTGACTATAGCGGCCGACTTGGACTTCAAGC
>JARRLJ010000014.1:0-5915 GCA_037387025.1 Gemmatimonadales bacterium | reverse complement strand
GGTTGTGGGAGGGTGTGTACCGGCGTACGGAGATCCCGGAGTGGGCACTCCGGCGGGCCTGCGAGCGCGGACAAGATCGCCGACTACTTGCCATCGTCGAAGATTGGTGTGGTGACGCCAGCAACACGGTACCGGTCCTGGCGAAGTTGGGTGACGAGGCCGGCTGCCTGGAGATGCGGCTGATCGAGCGCGACCGGTATCCACACGTAATGGATCAATACCTGACCAATGGCACCCGGTCGATTCCCATAGTCATCGTGCTCGACGAGGAATCAAGACCACTAGGCCACTGGGGTCCCCGACCCGCAGAGTTGCAAGCCTGGGTTAGGGAAAACAAAGACATGATGTCCAAGGGAGAGCGCTACAAGAACGTGCGGCGCTGGTACGCGAAGGACAAAGGAGTCTCGACCCTGAACGGGGTTCTGGCCCTACTAGAGTAGATGGGATGTGGGGAGGGGTGGTCCCTTCCCGTCACTTGCCGTCTCTTTCCGTCCCTTCCCGCCCCTTTTAGAACGTCCAACTCGTCAGCGTATGCACTATCATGCCGTCGGGTCCCGCTCCGAAAGTCCATCCCAGGACTCCGTTGCGGCCGATCGTGAGAATCGGGCCCAGCCCCGCACCCACATGCATGCCATCGAGTGTAATCTCGAGGTCCTCTGCAGGAGGTTGGAATACACGCCCCACGTCCAGGAATGCCAGCCAAGTCAAGGTGCCTACCTGCGGCTGGCCGCTCATTTGGTAGCGGATCTCGAAATTGCCAAACAGCTTGTCCCTGCCCAGGTACCGGTCGGTGCTTATTGCGCGGTGCGAGAGACGTCCTCCGAGTCCCTCGTAAGCCCTTTCGCTCGCCTCGATGGTGAAGTACGTGCCAACGGGTGGGGTCCCGGACATGGACTGCCCGACCACGCGGCCAGCGGCTACCCAGCGTTGCTTCCAGGAGAAGTATGTGGCGGCGGAGAGCGTAGCACGGCGGTAGCTCAGATCTCCAGCTACTGTGGAATCAGCGATGGCGAGTAGAGCCTCGATCCAAACACCGCGTGACGGTGCCACCTCGTCGTTCCTGGTATCGAACACCAGGCCCAATCTCAGATTTGCATCGGCGGTCGAGGATCCGAGGCCTGGACCGAAACCCGCCTGGAGCTGTTCGCCCAGCAGGGTGGTGCCCGGAATCGTGTCGAGACTCCAGCGTTCCAGCTGCAGGCCCAACAATGCCCTCAGGTCTCCGACGATCTTTCTTTGGGCTGTCGCCCTGACAAATGACCGGCGACGATCCAGCTTGTAGAAATCGGGTTGGGCGTCGGTGACGTTGTCTTTGTCGAAGTCCGATTCGTTTCCGAGCCCGAAATAGTTTTGCTTGGCGTTCCTGATCACCCAGGTTCTCAGGTCCAGACGCCATCCGGGGAAGAAGTTGGGGAACTTGAAGTCCAATCCCAGGTGGTGGCTGCCCGATACCGAGATCTCCCCGTCGATTGATATGCTGGCTCGATACGGCGGTGGATCATCCCAATCGTCGTATCCCGGTGGACGGATTTGGGCGTAGTAAAGCCCGAAGGTCAAGCCGTTGGTCGGTGTCCAAAAGAGCTTGGGGTATCCAACATCGGTCCAGCTCGAGCCTATTGTTGGCAGGTCGGGAATGACCTGTGCCAAACTTGAGCTGGTTGTCGCGATCAGTACGGCCAATGAGGCTAGGGCTGGCCTCACTCGTCTCGCTCGTACAGGTACGCTGCATCGTACAATTCGGCGGTCTCTCCGTCGAACGCCGCGTATCTCGCGTTTGCATACATAGAGGCGGCGCCGAATTCACCGTTCTTGTTCACGGCGTAGAAGCTGAGGCCGAATCGAGGGCGCCCCTGCTCATCCAGCAGCCGTGGCTCGGTCGTGGCCACTACGCGCCGCAGGGTCTCGAGAGCAGCGTCGGCCGGCTTGAGGCCGCGCCGCATGGACTCGACGGTCAAGAAAGCGCCGCACACCTTGATGTTTGCTTCGCCCAGCCCCGTCGAGCCGGCAGCGCCGATCTCGTTGTCGGTGTACTGGCCGGCACCGACTAGTGAAGAATCGCCGACCCTGCCCGGGATCTTCCACGCCAAGCCGCTCGTGGTGGTCACCGACGATACGTCTCCGTTCGAGTTGACGACGTTACAGTTGATCGTTCCGGTGGGCCGCGGGATCAGCTGTGCATTCTGTTCGATGTTGATCCAGTCGTCGTTGGCGCCGCGGTTAGCCCGCCACTTGAGCCACGCCTCTCTGGATCGCTCGGTCATCAGATCCTCTTCCTTGAAACCGTACGAGAGCGCGAACTGCTTGGCCCCCTCGCCGACAAGGAAGATGTGATTGGTGTAGAGCAGCACCGCACACGCGCGCCTCGTGGGTCCGTGCATGCAGGAGGCATCGAGCTGAACGACCCCGTCCTCGTTTGGGAGACCGCCGTATCCGACCGACGTGTCCTCAGGATCCAGTTCCTGGATCTTTACACCTTCGATCGCGGCGTCCAAGGTATCTACTCCCTGGGCCATGAGTTGCCCCGCCCGCTCAACCGCACGAAGACCGTTGCCCGAAGCCACGGCAACGTTATCGGGAGCCTTGCGAGTAATCACGGCCGGTGCCGAGCCCTTCGTGGGTAAGCTGGACGCTACAAAAGCACCGGCGGTGATGCCCGAAGCGGTCCCCAGGAACTCGCGCCGGGAGACGGAATCTTTCACTGTGTATCCTCCGGTTTGGGGTCACGAGCCGCAGTGCGGCACCGCGAATTAACCCATATCCAACGTCCCGTGTCAACTTGATTCGGCCTTGGCCATCAAGTACGTTCCCGCCTCCTGGCCCAGGGTTGTATGGGGATGGTTTCATTGGTATTGCCGGTGTACGATGAGCGCGACAACCTGGCGCCGCTAATCTCCGAGATCGAGGCGACGTTCCAGGGTGCAGAGCATGAGATAATCGCCGTGGACGATGGATCGACCGATGGTTCTGTGGACGAGCTCGTGCGCCTGAGGAGCGAGTACAGCAGTCTACGCGTGGTGACGTTGCGACAGCACGCCGGCCAAAGTGCTGCGCTAGCGGCCGGCATCGACGCTGCACGCGGTGAGATAGTCGCTACTATGGACGCGGATGGGCAGAACGACCCGGCCGATGTACTTGACCTCCTCGAGTTGCTTCGCAGCAACTCGAGCTGCACCGCGGTGGCTGGATACCGTGCAAATAGGGCCGACTCCGCGTGGAAACGGTTCCAGAGCCGTATCGCCAATTCAGTCCGGAATTTGATTACGGGAGACTCCGTTCGGGATACCGGATGTTCGCTCAAAGCGGTGCGTAGAGAGGCGCTTACCGGCCTCCCGCGCTTCAACGGGATGCACCGTTTCCTGCCTACCTTGATCAGACTGCAGGGCGGAACAGTGGTCGAGGTACCCGTCTCTCACAGACTCCGCCTCAATGGAAGAAGCAAGTACGGCATGTGGAACCGCGCGCTGAGGGGCTTGAGGGACGCGATGGGTGTGAGATGGCTGCGCAAGCGGTCGCTCAGGTACGAAGCAAGAGAGCGCAGGTAGATCCGTGCCACGCAGGTCAAGGCTTGCACCTTCGCTCTTCCATTTGCCCGTCGATGACATGCGCGCGGGTTTCTACTCCGACAAATACTTCGTTCGTGCGCGCGACGTACTTGTGGCTGACGATCACCATCCCAACGTGCTAATGCAGGTGTTCTGCAAGTCGAAGGCATATGTGGGTGGGATCGACGAGGCCATCGCAATCCTCAAAAAGTGTTCGTGCTCTTGGGAGGATCTGACCGTCAAGGCGGCCTACGACGGCGACGAGGTACAACCATACGAAACCGTCATGACCATTGAGGGTCCCTACGACGCATTTGCACATCTAGAGACGCTGTACCTGGGAGTGTTGGCGCGACGTACGCGAGTGGCGACCAACACGCGTCGCGTAGTGGAAGCTGCAAGACCAAAGGAGGTGATGTTCTTCCCGGCGAGGCACGATCATTGGCAGATGCAAAGTGGAGATGGGTACGCGGCACATGTGGCAGGGGCGATTGGCGTGTCCACAGATGCGCAAGCGTCTTGGTGGGGGAGTGAGGGAGTGGGTACTGTTCCCCATGCCCTCATCGCCGCATACGGCGGCGACTCGGCACTCGCGGCCGAGAAGTTTGCCCAGCACATACCAACAAAGGTGAGGCTCATCTGCCTCGTTGATTTCGACAACGATAGCGTAGAGACTTCGCTGCGAGTGGCTGGGGCGCTGGGAAGCCGGTTATATGGTGTGAGGCTTGATACGTCGGGAACCTTGGTTGACAAGTCGGTGATACCACAAATGGGGACGTTTACGCCAACCGGTGTGAACCCACGCCTAGTCCGAAACGTGCGCGATGCGCTGGACCGCGGTGGATTCGAGTCGGTGCGGATTGTGGTATCGGGTGGTTTCACCGTGGACAAAATCCGACATTTCGAAGAAACCGGCGTCCCGGTGGACGCATACGGAGTCGGATCGTCACTGCTCCATCACCGGGGCGAGTACGATTTCACGAGTGATGTCGTGATGGTGAACGGAAGCCGCTGCTCCAAGGTGGGCAGGGACTTCAGGCCCAATGACCGGCTGGATCTGGTGACCTAGATCGGGCTTTGGCCACGCATGATCCCGGAGAGTGACATGCCAGGGATGATATTCTGGGACGTTGACACCCAGAACGAATTCATGCACGAGACCGGAAGGCTGTATGTGCCTGACGCCGAGGAGGTGATACCCAATCTGAAAGCGTTGACCTCGTGCGCACATGAGCGGGGCATCCGAATTGTGGCGAGTGCAGACGACCATACACCCGGTGACAGCGAGATTTCAAACGATCCCGACTTCGTTGCCACGTATCCGCCGCATTGCATGCACGGCACGGCAGGGCAGCAAAAGATTGATGAGACCGAGCTGGAAGATCCCTTGATCATCGGGCCCGACCGTGGAGATTCCGATAGCATCAAGGTGAGAGTCAGGGATCACAGCGGTGATATCTTGTTCCTCAAGCACGAATTCGATGTCTTTTCCAACTCCAATGTCGAACCCGTGTTGGAGGAGCTGGCGCCTGATGTGATAGTGTTGTACGGTGTGGCGTTGGATGTCTGCAACCGGTACGCGATAGAAGGACTGTTGAAGCGGAGACTACAATCCAGACTCTGCGCGGTGACCGACGCGACAAAACCGATTGTCGCTGACAAGGCTCGAGAACTACTCAGAGACTGGGAAGAGTCTGGGGTGGAATTGATTACAACTGCGGAGGCGCTGGAGCTGAGCACCTCCTAACTCTATGGAGTTACATACAGAATGACTTCGCCCGAGTTCGGGCGCTTCTTCTTACCTGGTCCCACCGAGGTACACCCGGACGTCCTCGAGTCCATGATGCAGCCCATGATACCGCATCGTGGCCAGCAGATGGTAGACCTCTTGGAGCGCGTTGACCAACCGCTGAGAGAGCTGTTTTCGACTGAGCGTCAGGTTCTCGTGGGTACTTGTGCCGCCACTGGCTTCATGGAGATGGCTGTGCGGTCGGGAGTGAGGCATCGTGCTCTGTGTCTCGTAGGAGGCGCGTTCGGAGAGCGATTTGCGGCCATTGTGGGTGCGACCGGACGGGACGTGGTTCGATTGACTGTTCCCCTCGGTGCGACCGTGGAACCGGACATGCTCGAAGATGCCCTGAAGCGCTCGGAAGTTGATGCCGTCACCTTGGTACACTCAGAAACCTCCACTGGCGCGCTGGCTCCGCTGAAGGAACTGGCAGAGGTCGTTCGGCGCTTTGATGATGTGGTGCTGCTAGTGGATGGCGTGACCTCAGTTGCCGGATGCCCGGTCCTCACAGACGAGTGGGGGCTCGACTTCGTCTTCACAGGCTCGCAGAAGGCGCTGGCCCTGCCACCTGGGCTGGCATTGGG
>JARRLJ010000013.1:0-13173 GCA_037387025.1 Gemmatimonadales bacterium | reverse complement strand
AACCGATTGCCCCACGAGTTCACCCGGGCCCAATCCGAGTGCACCGAGTCCGCTGCCCTCCGACAGCGTGAACACGCCATGGCGGTCCAGAGCCCATAGTATGATTGGAGCGCTAGAGATCACCGTTCGCAGGCGGGCCTCGCTCTCGCGAAGCGCGTCTGCGGCCTGGTGTCGTTCGGTGATGTCCCGATAGTTCACAACAATCGCTTCAACACTCGGGTCGTCCATCAGGTTGGTACCAACAGCCTCGAGCCACCTCCACGATCCATCCTTGTGTCGTCCTCGCAGCTCCACTGTTACAGAACGTCCCTCCTCACGTTTCATTGCCTCGAATGCTTCTCGAACTTTCGGCAAATCCTCTTCGTGGACCAAATCGAAGATGTTGTTGCCTGAATACTCGTCCACCGAGTATCCCATAACGCGATTCACCGCATCGCTGGCGTAGGTTATCTCACCATTGGCATCAACCAGTATGACTACTTCCCAGGCACTCTCGACCAACCTCCGGAATTGCCGCTCACTCTCGCGGATCCGCTGGTCGGCCTGCCGCAATTCAGCTTCGGAAGCCTCTAGATCAGCAAAGCGTTCGCGCAGAGCGGTCAGCTCTTCTATCAATTGGGCTTTTGTTTTGCGCTCGTCCCGCATGAAATGCTCCGGATCGCCCGCGCTACGATGTGTGGTTGAAAACCAAGCAACCGGTAGCTACAAGCCAGTCGAATTGTCAGCAATAGGACAGCAGATCCCCGAAATGGGAGAGCGCCTCCGGTCAGTGAGCTGCCGCCCTGTTGCTATAGATAGTAGAAGTACCACTTCAACATATAGACACAAGGGCGCAGCCGTTCCATCTGACCTTGACTCCAGCAAGTGGGTTCCTAAGCTACCTCGGACAACGTCGTTCGACCCTCGGAACGACCGCCGTGCCTTCGAAAGCCGCGCTCGCACCATGCAGCTGCTGCGGGACACCCCAGACCCGTTCAGCCGGACGTCCGTGGATCCCGGACACATGACCGCCAGCGCCGTCATACTATCACCGGACAAGACCCAAACGGTATTGGTCTACCACAATCGACTGGCTCGCTGGCTACAGCCGGGCGGACATGTAGAGCCTAGCGACAGGGACCTCATCCACACCGCCCGCAGGGAAGTTCTTGAGGAAACAGGTATTAGGCTGGCGGGAGTGAAACAGGTGCCCCTCGTGGGCATCGATGTTCATGCGATCCCAGCCACAAACGGGGAGCCACGTCACCTACACCACGACTTGACGTTTTGTTTTGCCCTCGAGACCGACGAGCTCCTGGAGCCAAATGATAGTCACCAGGCAACCTGGTGTTTACTGGACGAGCTCTCTCACTACCTTGTCGATTCATCGCTTCGAAAAAGCATAGGCCGCGCAGTGCACCACTATGGCTGTCTTGACTATCCCCAGGAGAAGAGATGATCATCACCACGACAAACACGCTCGACGGCGCCGACGCAATCCTTGGTGTCGACTTGGACTACGAGAGGATATCCACCGGTAGCGGTACAATGCTGATAGTGACAGCAACGAGGCACCGCAGTCAAATCGAACTGGTAGCTCACAGCTGAGTCAAAACGAGAACCCTCGCCCAAAGCTCACCGCCCAGCGCTTGCCCTCAGTTCCGTCGCCGAAGCGGTAGCCGAAATCGATGCGGCCCACGTTTGGACCGGTTGCGCGCGTAGCCCCTATCCTCAATCCGAACCCTATATCCCCACCCAGGCGAGGCGACTGGTCCTCGTACCACGCGCCTCCGTAGTCCAAAAACGCAGCTACACCGATTCCAAGCAGACCGATCACCTCGTCAACCAAGAAAGCCCGATGCTCCAATGATCCCCAGGCGGATCTACTTCCGGTGAACGAGTGGGGCCCGAACAGTCTAGGACCCGATCCGTGCCCAAGATCAAAGTCCAATTCAGGTGGTGGGTTTTCCTGCGCCCCGACCTCAATATGGAATACAGTGGCGTTCTTGGGGATCAGCCGGGTCGCCAACGTGAGCGCGACCCACACTTGACCCGAGTCGAGGCCTGCCGATGTGAACAAGCCGTTTGCCCTTCCCTCCAACCGAGCGAAGTTGGTTCCTAATGAGGCCCCGGTCTGCAACGATAGACCAAGGCCCAGCCCCGTTGCCGGGTATCCCCAGAAACTGGGAGCCAACCAGGTCGACAGCGCCACCCGGGTGCTGAGATCCAAATCATACTCGCGATCGAAACCATTGTAGTGGGTCACCACCATGAACCTGGCCCAGGCAAGTTCCGCGAACGCCCCAACTGCTCCGCTGACTGAATCCGGCAGGAGCTGACCGGTATCCGACGCCGGAACGTATTCCTCTCGCTTGTATTGCCCCGCCAGGCCAACGCGCAGGTACTTGCTACTCGTTGCCAGTGGCGCTGTAGAGATCTGCCCGGTCTGGATGAACGAGCGTCTCTGATAGGTCTCGGCGATCTCGCCGTCGCGGTATCTCAGAACCCGTTCGTGCCCGGCGTACCCTGCCACGCCGAATGAGTGGCGGTCGCCCCAGGCACGAAACGGGACCCCGATACCCCAGACACCTCGGTTGCCGTCAGATAGATCGTCGTAGAAACCGCGTACGGCTACCGGACTGCCGAAAGTGCGGTCGCTTCCGGCCCGTAAAGTGATCGCGTTCCGATCTGGCTCGTCACGATACGTCACCCCAGCTTGGGCGGCTCTGCCAAGGAAGTTCCGCTCAATAAGGCCGGTAGCCCACGAAAACGTTCCAGCCGTAAACCGCATGTTGAGCTGTATCTCGGTGGTCCATCCATCGGCCGTGGCAACTATGGCGGCCAGTCTGCCATCCATCCGAACCGTGTCGATTACTGCTCGGCGGAAAATGCCCATCCGGCGGAGATTGCGCTCCGTCTCGGCCACGAGCGCTGAATCGTATGGGGCGCCTGCTTTGAAGAGGATCTCGCGCCCGACTACTGACCTGCGCGTCGTGAAATGCAGAGTATTTGCCAGCTGAAACAAGAAGCTGGAGCTAGCCTCGCTTGGCCCATACACGTCTTGCGTGATCACAATGATCGTGTCGATCACAGGGAACGGGGGTTCGCGCGCAGGTTCCTGTGCCGACGACGCACGCGCAACCGAGAAGCCCAGTGCCAGGCAGGAGACGAGTGTTCTTATCATGTGCTTGTAGGAGACAAACCTAAAACGAACGTCCCGGCACCGCAGGCGGGGCCGGGACGGTCGGAGTCCGGAGGGACCCCTCAGCAGGTGTTGGCGGGTATCAGTAACTTCCCAGATACCGCTTTACTTCCCAATCACTCACCATGGCCGAGTAGTCGAGCCATTCCTGACGCTTGGCTTCGACGAATCGCTGATAGATGTGCTCACCAAGAGCATCTCGTATCACAGCGTCCTTCTCCAACTGGTCCAGTGCCGCATGCAGATCGCGCGGAAGTTCATCGATCCGATGGCGCCGGCGCTCACGGTGACTCATGGCGAAGATGTTCTTGTTGACTGGGTCCGGTGGAGTGAGCTTGTTCGTCACACCATCGAGGCCAGCGGCCAACTGGACAGCCAATGCTAGATATGGATTCGCCGACGGATCGGGCATCCGTAACTCACAGCGCGTTCCCTGACCGCGGCGATCCGGAATGCGCACCAGAGGCGACCGGTTGCGCATGCTCCACGCTACGTTCGTGGGAGCCTCGTAACCCGGCACGAGGCGTTTGTAACTGTTGACGAGTGGGTTCGTCACAGCCACGAACCCCTTCGCGTGCTTCAGCAAACCCGCAATGTAACCAAGCCCGACCTCCGACAGCTCCCAGCGAGATGTCGGGTCGTAAAAGGCATTGTCACCGTCCTTGAACAACGACTGGTGCGTGTGCATGCCCGATCCGTTGTGCCCTTCGATGGGCTTCGGCATGAAGGTGGCCATGAAGCCATTCCGGTAGGCAATGTTGCGGACGATGAACCTAAAGGTCGCGAGGTTGTCAGCAGTATTGAGGGCGCCGGCGTATCTGAAGTCCACTTCGTGCTGTCCGAGGGCTACCTCATGATGTCCTGCCTCCACTTCGAAACCCATGTGTTCCAAGTCGTGGATTATCAGCCGACGAATCGGCTCGGCTTTGTCAACCGGAGCCAAATCAAAGTACCCGCCCGCATCATGTGTCTCGAGCGACGGATTCCCGCGCCCATCCAGATAGAAGATGAAGAACTCAGCCTCACACCCGGCCATCATCTCGTAGCCTAGCTCCGCGGCCCGCGCCACCTGACGCTTCAGAGCCAGGCGTGGGCACCCAGGGAAAGGCGAATCATCCGGGTTGTAGATATCGCATCTGAGGCGGGCCACCCGGCCACCCTCATCGTGGTAAGGGAAGACCTTGAAAGTGTTGAGGTCCGGCTTGAGCACCATGTCACTCTCCTCGATCCGGACGAACCCTTCGATCGACGATCCATCGAACATGATGTCGCCAGCCACCGCCTTGGGAAACTGACTCCGAGGCACCTCGACATTCTTGTTGATGCCGGTGATATCGGTGAATTGGAGGCGAAGAAAGTCGACTTCCAGCTCATCCGCCAGCTGAAGGATCTCAGCCTCGCTCGCCCCTTCGGTATCGATAATGGTACCACGGACCTCTGATTGCTTCGTCGGGCCCGGGACCGTGAGGGATCTATAAGACGACATCAATTGCACTCCCTTTTTTGGGTGATTTCCAGCGTCGGTCGGCCGCTCAGCCTGGTATTCCATACCCGACCTTCTGTTGGACGCCGAACCCTAACGGACGCCTGGCTTTGTGTCAATTGATTTCTGCAAGAAATGCTCGATTTCCGGTACAAATTGCAGAAGCTGAAGTGATAGTGGCCCAAACGATGTGTTATTGCTGCAGATCGTGCGTCATTGTCAACACTCACCACTCAGCGACTTGAGGAGGTTCCACAGATCCTGCCCTGAAGCCGAGAAGCTTGAGAACCTGGTCTCCACCTCACGCTGGGACCCCTCTAAGAAGATCCAGGCTGACAATCGGTGAACATTGCCTGATATGAAGTGAATTCGACCACGAATGGCGTTCAGCTCCGAATCAGCTGCGGTCTCAAGTAGCACATCCCACCGGCTCGTTCCGCGTGTCAACTCTCCCATCTGTCGCGCTTTGATCTCGCTCAGCGGCGGCTCGAATCGAGTCTGAGTCGTTTTGCGGTCCGGCTCCCGTGCCATACGGGCTAGAGTAATGCCCTAGTACGACACACGCCAGCACAGGATGTGTCGCCCACCGGTACTCCCACCTCAGTCAGGTCACAGGCGGACAACGCAACTGGCGGCGATGCAAACGAAAGGCCACAAGACTGCCATATAGATGGAAGACCGATTCATCAATACCGACCTTGGATCCGCTGCCCACCTGGAGTCAGGGCAATGGCTGCTGCACCATGGTACCCCGAAAGATTATCGGTCGCGCTCCCCGGCACCGATCAGCCCCAGTGGGACCCTCACACTGATCTAGGACGATCACCTGCCAGTCATCATCTTGACGCACTCCGCGCAGAGTGTCAGTCCTGACCCCCGCCCCAACGGTATCAACGATCCACGCGACGAAATCGTTATCCGAAAGGACCCCATCAGCGCTCGTGTCTATGTCGCCCCACAACCACGGCCCTTCCACGAACGCGGAAAACTCCGTGCTATCGACCTGGCGAGCCAGATACAGTTCCCACAGCACGTCAACCTCGACATCGTCTTCGAAAACACCCTGAAGGCGATACACTCCCTCTCGCGGGTCGTCCACATTGCCTTCGGCCCGCAAGAAAGTCGTAGAGGCAACCAGACTACCGAAGATACCGATGCCACCCGACAAACGATTGATGAACCCGTGGCCTGTAAACTGGTTGTTTTCCGATCGGGCGAAGTCGAAGTAGTTGGAATCGGTCAGCGCGACTGTGAACACGTATTCCCGCCCGGCTCGGAATACATCATCCTCGTCACCAATCACAAACGAGTTGATGACGTTCCCTGGAATTCCCAGCGCGGTGGTATCGGCGTAGATCTTGGTCCCGAAGCCTGTCAGATCTCCGTTTCTACGCACCTCGACTTGGAGCATTCGAGCGGCCTCACCATCCACTTCTACTCGAACCGTATCGGTATCACGATTGAAGGTCGTTGCGGTCGCGGTATCGAAGGGGACAGAAGTACCGCCCACGCGCAACACGGCGGAATTCATTCCTGGCACTCTGGTAGCTCCGGTAACGACGTCGCCTTCTGGTGACTCGACCCGCAATTCCAGAACGTCACCGGGACGCATAGTGGGGCACCCCTCAGGACCCCAGTACAAACCCGGTTTCTTGCTCACCTCGTCCGTCGCCGGATCGGGCACAAATTGCATGTTCGGACCACAGCTATCGCCCGGGAGATCGACGTTCCCGACCCACACAAGAGCGCCCTCCATTGGCGTAGCCGGGTAGCCACCATAAGGAATCGTTATCGAGTCCGCTGAGTGGAATTTCGCGTCACCAGTTTCGGGATCGATCACCGGTGCGATTTCTCCAGTGAAGGACCGCTCTACGACAATGAACTGGCGTCCGTCGAACTGCGCTGGAAGATCGGGACGCATGACTCCCTGAACTACGACTACCGGATCCCCGTTTGGTATTTCGACCTCATTGAGGTCGCATGCCACGAGCACCATCAGCGCCGCGCTCCACAGGAGAAGCGTATTTCTCACCATTCGAATTCGACGCCAATTGTCGGGAAAAATGGCAGTTGCGAGAAACCCGTTCGCGTGGGCGGCGAGACGTCATAGTTGAACGAGTAGACCCAGACGTTCGTGCGATTGAACACGTTTGCGATCTGCAAGAACGGTCGCCAAATACCACCCCACTTCTCAAATTCCCATCTGAAGAGGACGTCTAGCCTTGAATAGTACGGAAAGCGCTCGCCGTTTCTCGTAGTACTGATGGCTTCGTCTTCGAACCAGTCGAAAGCATGTAGTTCGGCATTGTATTCGCGATGCAGCCATTGACCAACGATACCGGTGTAGGGCAGAGGCGACCCGTATCCAAACCTGACGCCCATCGAGCTTCCGAACGGTCCCGGTCCCTCCACAACAATGTCGAACGTGTGGCGACGGTCATGTGATGGAGCAAACTCCTCACCTGTCGCGAGCTCTCGTTCAGCCCGCATGTAGCTATATGCGATCCAGCCGCTGTAGTTTCCGCCATACTTCCTTATCATGACGTCGACGCCGTGAGCATATCCTGTCGCTGGTATGAACTCGTCTCCTCTGGTCTTGGGATCATCCGCATCGTTCTGTATCGCGATGTTCTCATACGATTTTGCGAACCCCTCGACTGAGATCGAGATGTTCGGGCCGAACCAGTGCTCCACACCGACAATTGCGTGGTCAGACCGGGCAATGGGTGTCACGTCGTCGGCACCGATCCAGTACTCGAACACCGTGATCGGTACTTCTTGATCGCGAACAGAGTGAATTGGTTGGTAGAACCGGCCCACAGTACCCGTGAGAGCGATTTCCTTTGTGAGGAACGCCTTGAATCCGAGCCTCGGTGAAAACAGCGTGGTGTCTTGCCCACCTGCAACGTGGTTTACTCTCAGTCCGCCCCTCAACAACAAGGGCTTGATGATGCGCCACTGATCGTCCACGTACGCGTGGTACACGGTGGGCCTATAGCGAAGCTCGAGAGTATTGGTTTCCAAAGCAGCGCTCTCCTGCAGGAAATCCATCTTGTATCCCTCGACGCCAAATCCCAACCGGAAGTCGTTCGCGCGGCCCGGTGACAACAATAGGTTGGTGCGGGCCGAGAGAACTCTGGCCCAGTTGTCCAGGCGCTCTATGTCAGGTTCCAGGCCCAAACCCGTCGAGAAATAGCTGGCGCTCAGATACTGCTCCAAGTGCATCGACCCAATCGGCTGGGACCAGCTCAAGCCCAACAGCCGATTCCCCCAATCCAGTTCCAGATCGATGCCCTCGCGACCCGGCTCGGCATCGACCCAGGGGATATCGAGCACGTCGCGACCCAAATACCCGGTCAAGGCCAGCTTGCCACCGGCTGGCAGCGTAGTGGTCACCTTGGCGACGGCATCGGCGAAGTAGTACGGCAGGATAGTAGGGTCGAACAGAGAAAGGACCGCGTCCGCGTACGTACGCCGGGCCCCAATTAGATAGCTAACGCCCGAATTACCGATCGGACCGTCGACCAGGAGCTTCGCGGACAACGCGGAAACCATACCGCGAGCGTGTGTTGCCTTGCGATCTCCATCCCTGAATTTCACATCCAGCACACTGCTCAACCGGCCGCCATAACTAGCCGGATAGCCACCGGCAATGAATTCCACCTCATTCACGGCGGAATTATCAAAGGTGCTGAACATGCCTCCCAGGTGGCTTGGGTTGAAAACCGGGACACCATCCAGCTGGATTAGATTCTGGTCTGTTTCACCGCCCCGGACGTTGAATCCCACTGTGTAGTCGTTCTTGGCCACTGTGCCTGGCAACAGCTGCACAGCTCTGACCGGATCGGGTTCAGCCAGAGTCGGGGCATTCTCAATATCGACTGGATTGAGGGTGATGGTGCTTGTCTGCGCGATTAGCTCGAATCGCTGCCTCGCAGCCAGCGCTGGCTCCGAAATGACGGGCTCCAACGCCACCGGTGCGAGAGCCATGTGCACGACCATCCTGACCTGGTCGGCACCGAGCGCGACAGTATCTGCCGTCAGCCCGATGCGTTGAAAGGCTACCCGCAGGGGGCTGCGGGGCAAGTTCGCAAGCACAAACCGCCCGGACTGGTCACTCTCGCTCTGTGCTGGCTGCCCGACTACGGTTACGTGGACGCCGCTCAGCGGCGTGCTGTCATTTGCGGCAAATACCTGCCCCACGACAGCACGGGTCCCCTGCGCTTGCACGGGTTGTGCTAGTCCCAGCCCTATGAGGGCCAACATCCACATCCGAACGCAGTTGACTGTCATCCTCACACTCCCGTCCTGGCACCTATATTAATGGGCTCAAGCTGAACCGAAACCGACGGAAAAGCTAATGACTGAGACTGCATCAAACACCACGTGCCCGAGCTGTGGCAACCAGGCTTCGGGTAAGTTCTGCACCCACTGCGGGGCACCGCTGACCCAATCCGCGTGCTCCAATTGTCAGGCCCCGCTGTCTCCCGGGGCTCGATTCTGCCACGCCTGCGGTACACCCACCGGTGGCGGTGGTGGCAAGCGTGCGAAGGGCAGCGGTACTATACCGCTCCCCTGGATAGTAGCCGCCGCGTCGTTGGTGATCGTCGTCCTGGTCATAGCGGTTAGGTTTTCGAGTTCGGCTACCCCACCATCCGAGCCGACCGGTGCCCCTCAGGCCGCAGCGACGACGAGCGCTCCAGACATTAGCAGCATGACACCTCGGGAACAGGCCGATCGACTGTTTGACATGATCATCAGAGCCACCGAAGCTGGTGATACGGCCCGAGTTGAGTTCCATACAACCATGGCGATCCAGGCCTATGAAATGTTGGGCGAGCTCGATGCCGATGCGATGTACCACGTGGGACTCATTCATCTCGTTCGCGGCGAAACCGATGAGGCATTGGCTCAGGCAGCGGCATTGGAAGCGGAAGTGCCTAATCATCTCCTCGCCATTCTACTGCGACACTCGGTGGCTAGTGCTGCCGGCGACGACGCCGCCGCCCAAGCTGCATATAGTGACTTCCTTGCGCATTACGAGGGCGAGATCGCTGTCGCACGACCGGAGTACGACATGCACCGAAAGTCGATTGACGCCTTTCTGAACGCAGCGCGCGCGGCGACGGGCGCGGCAGGGAATTGATGCCTGAGATTCGCTTGGCGCACAGTCCAGATTCGGACGATGCCTTCATGTTCTATGCCCTTGCGGCCCAAAAGATTCCTACGGGGGACCGCTCGTACGTGCATGAGCTGGCCGATATCGAGACCCTCAACCGCAGGGCCTTGAAAGGCGAACTCGATGTCACCGCGGTCTCCATCCACGCGTACGCGTACCTGGCCAATTCCTATGCACTGCTACCCAATGGATCTTCCATGGGAGATCGCTACGGCCCCCGCGTTGTGGCAAACACACCCGCCCCCGCCGACCCTCGGCAGGCACTGACGGGCAAGCGTGTCGCAACTCCGGGCGAGCTCACTACAGCCGCGTTGGCCTTTCGGCTTTACGAACCGGATTTCGAATCCGTGGTCATGCCATTCGACCACGTAGAAACAGCCGTCGCCGATGGCAGTGTCGATGCAGGAATTCTGATACATGAGGGGCAGCTTACCTACGGCGATCGAGGATTGCACTTGTGGCTCGACCTTGGCGAATGGTGGTTCTCTCAGACCGAGCTTCCCTTACCGCTCGGAGGCAACGTTGTCCGACGAGACCTCGGTGATGACTTGATGCGGGAGGTGTCCAGCGACCTACGAGCGAGCATCGTGTACGGCTTGGAGCATCGCGAAGAGGCACTAACACACGCAATGCAGTACGCCGGCAGTCTAAACCGGACTCAGGCTGATAGGTTCGTTGGCATGTACGTTAACCACTACACGGTCGACTACGGAGACAAAGGTCGGCAGGCCGTTCGTGAACTTCTCCGCAGAGGAGCTGAAGCAGGACTGATCCCCGCCGGGTTCGACGTCGTATTCGTGGGAGACGACCTCAGGTCCTGAGCGCTGTGCCGCACTGTTGCGCAGCGCGCTGCCCCTGCTTTTGTTTCTGCCATGCGTGGCACGGGACCCACGGGCAGCAGACTGACACCTGATTGTATGAACGAATACCCAGTCACAGGCAAGGTTTCATGAGCGAACCAGGGATGGTCGAACAGCCCGTACGCATCCTTGTGGTGGATGACGATGAGGCGTTACGAAACGCGCTGGTTCGGTTCCTTTCCAATCAGGGATTCTCTGTGAGCGCCGCCGGAACCGGGCCCGAAGCTTTGGAGCTGATCCAGGCCGGCGCAACAGCCCTTATGCTGCTCGATATCCGGATGCCAGGTATGAGTGGCATCGATGTCGTACCTGAAGCCCTGCACATCGATCCCGACTTGGCGATCCTGATGCTCAGTGCGCTGACAGATGCCACGAGCGCAGCGATCTGCATGCAGCGTGGCGCCATTGACTACCTCACCAAGCCGATCGAACTGAACGATTTGAGCAAGGCAATCGAACGGGCGCTGCGGAAGCGGGACACGCTCATGCAAAGCCGCGAGATCTCCACTTGGCTCAAGGAAGAAGTGCAGCGCCGAACCGAAGAGATAGAACGAGAGCGGCAGAAGCAGCAGCAACTCACGATTGCGACGCTCGAGGCTCTAGTGAACGCGCTGGAGGCAAAGCACCAGTGGCAAAGTGGTCATTCCGCTCGCGTTGCCGCCTTCTCGGCAACGGTAGCACATCATATGCGATTGAGCGATGACGAGATTGAAGACGTTCGCATGGCCGGCCGATTGCACGACCTGGGGAAGATCGGCATCCGCGAATCGGTGCTCAACAAAAACGGCCAGCTGAATGATGAAGAACGCGATCACATCAAACAGCATGTGTTGATCGGCTCACAAATCCTGGCGCCCCTCGACCACCTTGGCCAAATCGTCTCGTACGTGCGAAGTCACCACGAGCATTGGGATGGAACGGGCTACCCAGATGGCCTAGCAGAAGCCGACATCCCGATTGGAGCGCGCATCATCTGCGCCGCCGAGGTGTACGACGCCCTCACGAGTTCCCGACCATACCAAGAAAAACGCACGCCTGAAGAATCAGTCGAGCAGATGCGAAGACTTAGTGGATCGGTTCTGGACCCAGGTGTGATGGACGCCGTCACCGCCTCCGTGGAAGCTCGTCGCACTCTTGTCTTTATTGAGGATCACGACATTCCCAAAGGCTAGGGCACGGCTGACCACCGGTGTGGCAGCCGTCATTCTGGCCTCCTGCTCGCCACCCACTCGGTGGATCGCGGTCGGCGGTGGCGATGGCACCATCGCGCTCTTCAGCGCAGATCTGCTGGATGCCGACACACTCCATCAGCAAGGCGGATTAGGCCAGTCTGAACCAATCGCATTGACGTCATTCGGACGAGACGGAACGAGTCTCTACCTGGTCAGTGTTACTGGCAGTCTGAGCCTGCTCCGCAAGCTCGATGGCTACCGGCTGGAGTACTCATCAGGGCTGGGTGAAGAGCCACCCAACTCCATGATGGTACTGCCAGACTCTCGCACCCTGATAGCCACCACCTATAGTGCTGACGGAAGGGCGGGAACGCTGTCGTTTTTCAATGCCAGTACCCTGCAGCGCGACGTGACTCTGCAACCGTGCCCGGGATACCCAGAGGGAATCGCGATCCTACGAGATCTGAACAGGGCATACCGGTGCCGGCGGTATCGCATTATCTCGAACCGGGACGGTTCTGCTCGTACCGTGCAGCAGTTCGGGCATGCTGCTGTATGTCGATCGGCTCGAGCTTGCACTGTTCGACTCGGTTGCGGTGGGCCCTGGTGCATACCACGTGGCGGCCTCACCAACCGAATCCAAGGCGATCGTGACATACCCCAACTCTCGACGTGTGGCGTTCGTTGATCTCAGGAACCGGCGTGTGACCAATGAGGTCCGCACCCCAGGTAGACCGATCCACGTAGCCATCGCCGGAGACGGAAAGAGAGGCTACGTATTGACATCAGAGACCCAGGAGAATCCGGGCACTCTGATGTTGCTCGACATGGATAACGAACGCGTGGTTTCTGAGGCTTTGGTTCCACCCGGCTCGCAGTCCGTCTCACTCTGGCCAGGGCGATGGAGTCCAGTCATGAGGTGGGACTGACAACCGCATGCCAGGTGAGGGAGCACCAGAAAACAAGCCCGGGGCCGTAAAAGGCACCCGGGCTGTTTGGCCGGGCGACGCCGCCGTCAAACGCCGCACGCGACCGTTTTACATCACAAAGGACAAATGCGTCCCGCTCATACTATTAACCTCAACACCCCCCTTTTGGTTCCCTCGCGCTCAGGGCCACCGTTTGAGACGGCCCAGCCTGGATACCGTAAGTGACTCGGCCGCCATGCCACGTCGCAGTACGATCTTTGTATTGGATCCCCCCAAGCCGATCCCAATAGGGTAAAATCGGACCACGTTGCGCGTGGCCTCGAGAGATACGCCATGGACTTTCGGGCCGCTCACACGGAACAGGAGAGA
>JARRLJ010000012.1:0-11604 GCA_037387025.1 Gemmatimonadales bacterium | reverse complement strand
TCGCGGTACCGGAAGTGCTCACCGTGCTCGGGGTCGACAGTCCGCAGGGATGGACGGTGCAACACGTGACCGCCACGGACTCGACACCACAGTCGATCGCATGGAGCGGAGCCACCCTGTCGCGCAGTCAGTTTCGCGAGTTTCCGTTCCTTGCCCGCCTCCCGGCAGACGCACGTCGCAAGGAGCTGGTCTTCCCGGTGCAAATCACCAAGCAGGATGGCTCGACCGTCGAATGGGGACCGTCCGGAGCCGGCTTGCCGCCAACAGTCACGATCCGTGGAACCACCGCCGTATCCGCATGGGGAGCATTCTCGTTTGCGGGTGCAGCCATGGGTGTCGCCGTGCTCGCTCTAGCACTCGCGCTCTTGGGACGCCGGTCGCGCGCTTGATTGCGTCACTGTTCCAGATCGCAGCGGAACTCACAGCCGCAGGAAGCGTTTGAGGTTCTTCAGGTAGTAGCCCAACGCGCCGGCCACCAGCAGCGACACCACACCCAGTATCAGCAGCAAGATGCTGCCACCGTCGCGGTAGGCGGCCAAGGACCACACCGCGAATACGGCGAAAAAGGCGATTGCGCTACCTATCAGAAACCGGTGGAACGCTATCATCTGTTCTCACACTCCTTGGACCGTCATTAAAACACGTATTCAGTCAGCACCGCCACCACCAGGATTACTGCAAGGGGAAGCGGAGCGATGGCGAGGAGGCGTATGCGGTTGCGCTCGAACCGCAAGTGCATGTAGAACAGCGCCACCAGCAACGCCTTCCAGACAGCGAGCAAGACGAGAATTATGATGATGGCGGTCTTCGACCAATGCTGCAGGAAGGCGACTGCCAATTCCAACCCCGTCAAGACAGCCAACCCCACCCACACCCAAACATAGGGCGGGTGTTTTACGTGCGGTGTCTGTTCCATCAGCGACCTCCGGTCTCGCTCAGATCAGGTAGACTATGGTAAAGAGGATGATCCACACCAGGTCCACGAAGTGCCAGTACAGGCCGATCACCTCGACTCCCCGATGGTCAGTGGCGGTGTACCGTCCCCGAAACGCCTTCCAGGTGACAAACAACATGCAGATCACGCCCATCGTCACGTGGAATCCGTGAAAGCCAGTCATCGTGAAGAAGGTGGAACCGTAGAGGCCGATTGCGGCCGGAAGCTCACCGGCTGCCGCATGTTCGGCCAACTCGCTCCCTTCGCGGTATCCGCTGGGCAGGAAACCGTGGTGTATCAGTTGGCTGTACTCGTAGATCTGGATACCCACGAAAGTGGCGCCGATGATGACCGTGAGTATCAGATACAACTTGAGGCCCTGCTGGTTGCCCTCTTGAATGCTCGCGAATGCCTTTACCATGGTCACGCTGCTACAGATCAGGAAGAACGTGTTCACGGCGGTGATGGGTACGTTGAGAATCTCGCCTGGTTGCGCCCACTGTCCCGGCTGGGCGACTCGCAGGATGAGGTACGACCCGATCAGCGCCGTGAAGAACATCACTTCCGATCCCAGGAAAACCCACATTCCGAGTTTTTCGTTGTACACTCCGGCGCCGGTCTCGGCCTTCACTGGTGGTTGCATGACTGCAGCGTGTGCCATTCGAGTCTCCTCTATCTTTCGGCCTGCGATACCGCGGGCTGCTCGAGCCTTTGGCTCTGCATGAGAGAGTCTTCCTCTACCAACGGTGAGCTGAACTCGTATGGTGGATGGTACACAGTAGGCGTCTCCTCCCAGTTGCCGTGCGGCGGCGGCGACGGCGTGGTCCATTCCAGTCCGGTGTCATTCCACGGATTGGCGGACGCCTTTGCTCCGCGGAACCAGCTCACGATGAAATTGACGGCAAAGATCAACTGCGTCGCGAACAGAAGGAACGCGCTGATCGTGATGAACGTGTTGATCGGCTGTAGCGGCTGGAGAAACTCGTACTGCGTCGGATCGTAGATCCGTCGCATGTGGCCGCCCACGCCCAAGCCGTGCATCGGGAAGAACGTCATGTTGTAGAAGATGAACGTGAGGAAGAAGTGGGCGTATCCCCACCTCGCGCTCATCATCCTGCCGAACATCTTGGGATACCAGAACGTGATCGCTCCGAACAGAGCAAACAGGCTGCCGCCGAAGAGCACGTAGTGTATGTGCGCAACGATGAAATAGGTGTCGTGGATGTAGATGTCGACCGGAGCCGAGGCCATGAACACGCCGCTCAGACCCCCGATTACGAACATGGCTACGAACGCGCAGGCGTGGAGCATCGGGACCGTGAAGTGGACCGAGCCGCGCCACATCGTTCCCAACCAGTTGAATGTCTTGATCGCCGACGGCACCGCGATGAACAAGGTCGAAACCATGAACGTCGTGCCGAGCAACGGATTCATCCCGCTCTGGAACATATGGTGGCCCCACACGATCCACCCCAGAAACCCGATCGCGATGATCGCGTATACCATCGACTTGTAGCCGAACACCGGCTTGCGAGAGCCGTTCGCGATTATGTCCGACACCATTCCCATGGCCGGCAGGATCAGGATGTAGACTTCGGGGTGGCCGAAGAACCAGAAGACGTGCTGCCAGAGAAGCGGCTGTCCCCCGCCCGGAGGCAAGAAGAAATGCGTTCCCAGCGTCTGGTCGAACAGGAGCATTATCGCCGCTCCCGACAGGATAGGGATGGCCAGCAGCGTCAGGATCGCGGTTATGAACAGTGACCAGATGCTGAGCGGCATGCGAAACCACTGCATGCCCGGTGCCCGCATGTTGACGATCGTCGTTATGTAGTTCGTGGCACCGAGGATCGAGGAAAGCCCGAGAACGACCAGACTCACACACCACAGTTGTTGCCCGGCGCTCACTCCGGTGTACTCGGGGTTGGCGCTGAGCGGAGCGTACGATGTCCAACCCGCCCCCGCGTTGCCGCCCTCGACGAAAAACCCCGACACCATGAGGACGAAAGCCGGCACGGCGATCCAGAAGGATGCCATGTTGAGCCTGGGGAACGCCATGTCGGGCGCGCCGATCTTGAGCGGAATGAGATAGTTCGCGAACACACCCACCAACAACGGCATGATCGCAAAGAACACCATGAACGTGCCGTGCATCGTGACCAGCGAGTTGTAGAACTCGGGTAGCAGTATCCCGCCGGGCGCCATGGTCTCCGGGAGTATACCGCCTCCAGGCATCGGTTCCGTGGGAAACCCGAGCTGCCAGCGCATGAGCATTGCCAGCAAACCGCCCACGAAGAGGCCGACCAGGCTCAGCAGCAGAAACTGTATGCCGATGATCTTGTGGTCCGTTGAGAATATGTAGCGCTTGACGAATGACAGCTCGTGGGCATGCGGCTCGCTTGCCGGCTCGAGCGGTGCGGCCATAGTCGCCATCTCTACTCCTATCGCGCTGCGATGGTTTGATTCTGTTCAGTGAGCCAGCGGCGATACTCCTCCTGCGGCAGGACGCTGACTGTGCCTCCCATCGTGGTATGTCCATTCCCACACAGCTCTGCACATTCGAGTGGGTAGTCACCGGCCACGGTTGCCTCGAACCAAACGGCTATGCGCATGCCCGGCACCACGTCCTGCTTCACGCGAAACGCCGGTACGAAGAACGAATGGATCACGTCCTCCGACTCCAGATACACGACAACCGGCGTGTTCACGGGTATGCGCAGCCGATTCCTGGTCGTGAACTCGTCACCGGTGTCGAACTCGCCGTCCGAACCCGGGTACGTGACATTCCATTCGAATTGCCGCGCCCTCACCTCAACGGGGATGGCGTCGTCAGGGATCGCGTCGCGGCCGCGTAACTGGTTCCAGAGCCCGCCGCTTAGGACGCCGATCATTATGACGACGACCGCTGGAACGGCGGTCCACACGACCTCGGCCACATTGTTGCCGAGGGTGTAGTGTGCCTTGCGCCCGGGGCGGGCTCGGTACTTGATCAAGAACCATATGAGACCGGCCTCCACTATGAAGAACGCGACCCCGGTAATCCAAAGGATCAAGTAGTAGATGCGGTCTATGTCGCCTGCGAACGTCGACACACCGGGTGGTAAGAGCCAGCTCATGGCCTATCGCCCTCAACCGGTTCCGGCATCGAAGGACAATTCGACAGTGGCGGTTTCGCCGTCTGCGACTGTCACTTCAGTCGTCGTCGTCCCGAAAAGCTCGTGCCACGCTTCGAGCTGATAGGTCCCGGCCGGCAGCCCGCCAATGCTGAAGCCGCCGTCTTCACCGGACGTGGCGAAATACGGGTTTTCGGTGACACCTACGTACGCCTTCATCCATCCGTGTACGTTGCACTCCAACGGCACCATCACTTCCGGCGTATCGAACGATCGACTGGAAGTCATTCCCTCGCGCGGTTGGCTGATGTTGAAGCCGCGATTCTCAGTTGGTACCGCCTTGATGTTGTGCAGCATCGGATCGCTGTTCCGGATCTCCAGGTCTTGGCCGACCATCACACCCAGGACTCTGGGGTGGTACAGGCAACCCTGTTGATCGACCACGGCCGGTTGCGTCGGCTGAGGATATGGTCCGCCCGGCAACCCACCGACCACTCGGACGAACACGTTGGCTAGCTTGCCGTCATTGGCCACGACGACCGGATCCGCAGTGGTAGCTCCGTGCGCATCGACGCATGCCTGCTCCTCCGACATGTCGATCATGGGGTTGTCCGGTGGCGTACCGGTCAGGTTCACCGAACCCGCTAGCACGGCTGTGCCTAGCGGGGCAACCGACGCCGCTTCTTCGCCGCCCGCGGACTCCGCACCGCCGCTCTCTCCGCCTCCGCAGCCGATTAGCAGCATGACGGCTGGCAACAGCAGTCTCTTCATTATTCCTCCAGGTTGCTGGTTGATATACCAGGGCCGCGCCGCTGTGCTCTAGCCACGACCAGAACGCCCAGCCCGGCCGTGATCACGGCTGCAAGGGCGGGCGTGATGTATGCACTGGTTGGAGTCGGTACATCCAGGTAGATCGCGTACCACGCGCTCACAGCTCCCCGGATCTCTCCTTCTCCGTTCGATCCATCGCTCGCATAGAACGCAATGGGAATCGCTCGACCCGTTACGAACGAGAGCGCTTCACTCGTGTCGGACGGAACCAGCGACCTGGTGAGCATGAGGCGCCACTGTCCGTCGCGGAAGTCGGCCGCGTGAGTTACCTCGGACGTTCCGTACCGGGAGATGAACGAATCCAATCCCCTGGCGGTTCCTTCCTGCAGCTCGTCGGGCGCACTGGTCCAGCGCCACATGTACACGGGTCGTCGTGTGTCGCCGCCCAGGAAGTAGGGACGCTCCATCCCGTCGGAGAGTCTGAGTGGAAACTGGATGTGGAGTCGATCCGGTCCCTGCTCCACGGGAATGGGACCGTCCACGTCACTCATGGTGCGAGCCATCCTCTCCAAATACTCCTGCCAACTCTCATCCGGGCTGCGGGACCCGTCGTTCCAGGTGATCTGGATCGCGAGTTGGTCGTCGTTGTGCAAGGCCTTGACCCACACGCCATCCACCCGCGGCGCGAACCAGCGAGGGGCTATCACGATCTGACCCACGAGCGGTACATAGGACGGCTCCAAATCAGACCAGATCTCGTCATCGAAGTTGGTGGGGATATCTCCCTCCAACCGCACCGCACGCAGAACCTCGCGCACGCGCGGCGGGCCGTCCGGAGACAGGCTCGCGACGTATTGCGCCACGCGCCAGAGTTGCTCGTCAGTGATGATGCCGGCGTCCACGACGTCGGCGTAGGACGGCATGGGCGTGCCGTCCAACCCGGTGCGCAAACGCCGGTAGATATCCTCGGCCCGCCCTCCACCATTGAACGTCCACGACTTGGTCAGGTCGGCCGCACGAATGGGGAAATCCCAGTCATCGGTGAGGGTCGGCGCCGATGGTCCGTCTCCCCGTCCGGCATTGCCGTGACACTTGAAGCACTCGAGCTCGTCGAAGACGCGTGCACCTTCCGCCAGCCCTTCATCGTTCACCGAAGGCGCGCTCCCGAAATCGATCGGCTGTGGAGGTTCACCCTGAAAGAACCGGGACAGTGACTTGAGATACGCGATTATGTCGTCACGCTCCCGAGCCGACAGCTTTCCGCTCCACGCCGGCATCGTCGTGCCGGGCATCCCCTGATCGATCACACGACGGATATCGTCATCGGTTGGCAGTTCGCCGCTCGCGGTGGAGCGAATCTGGTACAGCGCGCGCGTGAAGTCCCGGGGACGCGGTAGCATGAACGCAGCTGCGCTGCCGTCTCCCGCGCCCGCCTCGCCGTGGCACTCAGAACACCACCGGTCGTACAAGACCTTTCCACTTTCAACGTCCTGTGCGGCCAGCGACGGACCTACGAACGCCGATAGCGCCAGCGCGAACGCCGGCACGGTGACATGGGGCCGGTTACCGTGCACGCTATTCATGTCCCTCACCCCCCGCCGCCTCCGCTTCTCCCTCGATTGCTCGTGGTTGCCACCCTGTCTGATCGTAGAGGAAGACGATCACGGCCCATATTTCGTCTTCGGTCAGAAAATTCTCCCACGCCGGCATGGCGGAGTTCCAGGGACTTCCCTCTCGGGGAAGGCCCGGTCCTCCCTTTGCGATGCGCCAGAAGACGAAACTCTCGGTGAGCTGTGCTATCGTGCCCGGATCCGTGAACGACAGCGGTGTGGGGCTGAACCCGTGGCCGAAGTGTCCTTCTCCATCGAGCAGGTCGCCATGGCACGGCAAGCAGTTCTGGTAGTAGACGCGCCGTCCCGTACGGTAATGTTCGTCGAGCGAACCGCGATTTCTGAGCGGGTTTTCCAAACCGGCGAGTTGTAGAGTTGTGCCACGGAATGTGATCTGCGCGGGAGGCGCCGGGTGGATCGAGCGCAATTGTATCGGCGCTTCGATTTTGGGTCGCGTCTGTCCGAGCGCTACGAAACCCACGAGCACCGGCAGCAAGACCATCAGCGTTCCCCGAATCCGTTTCTTGTCTGCGTCAACCAGCGTGTCGGTTATCGGCTGCTTGAACTTGCGCCACCGTTCTTCATTGTCGCTCACGTAGATGAGGATGCCGACCAACGCCGTGAGCGTGAACTGCAATACGACGCTGCTCGGTACCGGCGCGCTGCGGATACCAACGAGCTGCGGGAGGTATGCGATGCCGTACTTGAACAGCACGTACGAGCCCACCAGCAGTAGGACCGCTTGCCAGAATGGCTCGCGTAATAGCTTCATCGGTTACGTCTCATTTTCGCGCCGCGAGAAACTGGACTATCGCTTCGAGCTGTGCAGCCGATAGCTGTTGGCCGAACGTCGCGGGCATGGTCCCCGCAAACTGCTCGTATCCTTCGGTCACCTCGCCATTGGGATCGAGTATGGACTGACGAATCTTTTCCGCGGTGAGTCGACTTCCGATCCCGTCGAATGGCGGACCTATCGGTGGACCGGCGCCGTCTATTACGTGACAGACGGTACACGTCTTCTCTGTGAGCAGCTCTCTCGGGTCCATTGTCTCCGTTCGCGCGGCGACCGGGGCGGCGGCGGCCGGAGCTGCAGCGAGATCCGCTGATTCCTGTGACAGATCGGCGGCGGTAACCGTCACCTCACCGCCGAGGGACTGCAGGTATGCGATTACGGCCCAGACCTGATCTTGCGGCAGCTGCTGCCCCATGTTGGGCATTATGTTCTCGAATCCGGGAACGATCGAGTCGCCGGGGTTTGTCAACGATGTGTAGAGGTACGTCCTGCAATCGCTGCCGAATGCCGCGACACATCTCGCTCCTATGGTTCCCAGTCCCGCGTGATCGGTGCGGAGGTTGGGCGCCCGCGTGCCGAGCCCGTGACATGTGGTACAAATGCCGGCACCGGTGAACACGCCCTCGCCGGCCGCGATCAGCTCGTCCACCGTTACATCCGACCCGAGCGCCAGGTCTTGCGGAACCTCAGACTCGAGTTGCGGAATCACGTGCGCAACCGCCGTGTAGAACGCAATGACCGCGAGGCCGAGTATCCCGATCTTCAGGTTCGTGAGCCACATCGGTCAGCTCCCGCCTGCGGTGGCCGGCTTGGTTACCACCCGTTCCGCCAACCCGCCCAGCCAAAAGATGAATGCAACGAGTGTGAGGAAGACCAGGACACAGACGCTGATCATGTTGGCGGCATACCCCAGCGCCGGTGTGGCGGCGAACTCACTGGTGTCTCGAATGACACCCCAGACGTGCCAGTGCTGTCGTATGCCGCTCCGCGCGAAACCCATCAACCCCATGAGCCAGGTGAATGTCACCGCCAGAACGAAGAGGGCGTACTGGGACCTGGCGGGCATCTGTCCCCATCTGATCGCGCCGCGCGACTTCGCTCCACGCAGCAGCGAGAGATCGGTCACGGTTACGAACAGGATGCACGCGAGCACCGCTAGCACCTGGTAAACGCTGAATCCGATGCGCACGCTGGCTTCGACGAAGTACCCCAAGACTCCGTAGAAGACCACCACGCCCGCGGCGAGTGCGAGCATGATCCCCTCGACTAGAGTCCCGGTCTTCGCCCAATCGACCGTGGGCTCCTTGTTGGCGCGGCGATACAGCAGGAACGACAGGAACGTCGTGAGGATCATGATATTGACCGCCGTATTCTTGGCGCTCATGACCCCCAACACACTCAAGAAGGGATGGTGCGAGCCGCCCATCGCGGCCATCTCCTCGCGACTCGCGATCATCGTGTGAGGCGTGGACCACACGATCCAGCCGATCACCAAAATCAGCAGCATCCACTTCGTGTACGGCATGAATCGCTCAGCACCCGGAATGCGAGCCATGCCGATCCAGAGATAGTAGTTGGCGGCCAAGAACAAGATGCCTATCAACACCGCTTGCACGATCCACAGCCAACTCATGAACCCACCCATCATCGTGATGCCCATCTGTTGGTTGTATTCATAGATCTCACGGCCGAGCCAATAGCCTGCGAACGGGAGCACTATGAACGTGGAGATCGCGATGAAGTTCCCCACATATCCCATCCAGTCGTAGTGCGCTCTCTCTTCGTCCGTACGCGCTGCCAGGAATCGGTAGGCGGCGTATGCCGCAACGATAGATCCGCCGAACACTGCGTTGGCAATCAGACGGTGAATATTGATCGGCATCCAAGTCGCGTTCGCTAACGCGTTCCACAGACCTACCTCCGCCGGCAAAGTCTCTGCAGTCACTCCTTCCGGCGGGGACATCATGTATGTGAGCCAGCCATTCGCGATGAACATCACCGCGGTTCCCCAAACGTTGAGCAACACACCCAGTCCCCAATGCATCCACTTTGCCCGTCCCGCCTTCCAACGCTCCCAACCGTAGTAGTACATGTAGAGCGTGAACGATTCGACGAAGAACAGGCCCACGTAAATCCACATCGACAGCCCGAAGATCTGCGCCATGTGGCCCCAGAAACGGGGATACAGAGTGGTGAGGAAGAACACCAACACGGCTCCCCACAGGGCTGTGGCGGAGTAGGCGAACACGAGGAGCCGCGTGAACTCCTTCGACAGCCGATCGTACTTGGAGTCCTTGCCCACGATTCCAATCAGCTCTGTGATAACGGCGAACATGGGAACGCCCAACACGAACGCCGCGAACATGAGGTGCACTTCGGCTGCTATCCATACCGCGCCGCGCGCCCCTATGCCCGGGAAGTGCCCGTAGGCGCCCGCCGTGTCGGCGACTGTCTGAGCCAGTGACAAAGCGTTAGTCATCATCACGCGAGAAGAAGGGCATACGTTTGGAGAAATCGACCGGCAGTGCCGCACGCACATCGCGCAACAGTTCCACACTTACCGCATCACACCCCACGCTGCGCGCATAATCCTCCACCCGTTTCACGACGACACCGCGAACGAACGACGGGATGCGTTGCATGCGGGCTTCGGCGGCCGGCGTCCAAGAGAGTTGCGGAGTCTGATCGGAGCCATATGTGACGGAGCGGGGCGGCTCGATAATGGGAATCGATCCGGGAGGATCGTACTCGCACGAGCCGTCGGCGCCGAGGTAATCTCCCTCTCGCGCGTAGGCGCGAGCACGGCATCCTCCGCAAAGCAGGCGATACTCACACATCCCGCACTTCCCTCCGACGTCTCCTTTGCGCAGATCCCTGAACAGCTGAGCCGAGCCCCAGACATCACCGAAAGCTTGCTCTCGCAGATCGCCCGCCGGCAGCGGCAAGTACGGGCATGCCGTGAGCTTGCCATCCGGTGTGATTCTGCAGTATTGCACGCCGCACGGGCAGCGCGTTCTGTAGTTGAGGATGGGGGAAGTGGGCGCCTTTTGGTGAACCAGTCGCATGAAATGCGGCGCGCACTTGGCGCGGACCATCATCCGCCCCAGGAATTCCGTGTGGAGATCGACCAGCTCTTCCAAAGCGACTTCGTACTCGGCAGGAGAGAGATCGCTCATGCCGGTTCCACGCCCGGTTGTGACCAGGAAATAGGCATTGAATGACACGGCGCCTGCGTCCACGGCCCATTCGACCAAGCGGCGTAGCTCGTCGCGGTTCCCCTTTGTGATGGTGGTCTGGACGACGAAATCCAGGCGGTGGGCGGACATCCGCGCGACAGCATCGAGCGTGGCGTCCAGCGAGCCGTGGCCGCGTCGGAAACGGTCGTGGTAAGTCGGGTCGAGCGATTCGACGCTCACGGCGACGCCGCTCACGCCCGCCGCCCTGAGCTGTCCGATGCGGTCATCCGTCAGTAGCGCCCCGTTCGTTCCCACGACTACCGTGGCACCGCGTGCGCTGGCGTGGGCGGCGATGTTCTCCAAGTCCTGCCGCAACAGCGGTTCACCGCCCGACAGGATGAACATCGGTGATTGGTTGAGTGCGAGGATCTCGTCCATGATCCTGTGGCACTCATCCGTGGAGAGCTCGTCGGCTGCATCACTCTTCGGACCGGCGGCGATGTAGCAGTGAGCGCACTCGAGGTTGCACCTGCGCGTCAGGTTCCAGGCAACCACGTGGGGAACGTATTCGTCCCGCGGTGCGGCAGCGCTCTTTGCTTCGCCCAATACGGCCAGCGGCGACAACGGCAAGATCTATTGCCCTGCCTTTCCGGACTCGCGTACCATTTGCTCCACGGCGGCCTTGGCTTCCTCCGGGGTCGTGAGGCGGAAGTCGACCGGGCACGACTTCATCTGTTCCTCGATGTCGCGATCCTCCAGATCGCGAATCGGGCAGCGGGTGACCCCGGACTTTTTCGCTTCTTCTATGAACTGGCGCATCTCGGGGGACATTGCGTCCCGCCCCTCCGCATCGGCGCGGATCTGTTTAGCCCTGAGCTCGCGAAACATTCCCATCATCGTCTCGACATCGAACTCGTCCGCTTCGATCATCGCCTGCCGGTTTTCATCCCTCACGCTGGTCGTGACGCGCCAGATTTCGTTTTCGCGCGCAACGCGCTCCACGGTCATCCGCGCGAGTGGCCGGGCCACGAGCGGTACCACCTTGAGGCGGTCGAACGCCTCCGCGGTCCATACCGGCGGATCGTCCGCCGTTCTCTCCCGCTGGGTAACGTGTGACGTCACCGGGCACGTCACATCGACCATGCGACCTTGCGGCTCTATGTCGGCGTCCGAACCGACTACCAAGGTCTTTGCCATCTGCTCTTAGCTT
>JARRLJ010000011.1:0-11612 GCA_037387025.1 Gemmatimonadales bacterium | reverse complement strand
TCCACTCGGATTGCCGAGGAGTTGGGGTTGAGCCCAATTCTGAGCGTGCAGCACCATCACGCCCACATTGCGGCCGTTGCGGCGGAGCACGGGATTACGGACAGGGTGATCGGCGTGGCGTACGACGGTACCGGGTATGGGGACGACGGGGCCGTTTGGGGCGCGGAGATCATGGTGGCGGATCTCGCCGGTTATGAGCGGTGTTGCCACCTGCGTTATGCTCCGCTTCCCGGCGGCGATGTAGCGGTCCGGCAACCATGGCGCAGTGCGCTCGGTTACCTGTCACTGGATCGCAGTGTAGGTGCTGCCTTCGTCCTTGCATTTCGAGGAATAGAGCAGCGGGAACGTGTACTAGCAGAACAGCAGATCGAACGCGACTTGAATGCACCACTGGCATCGTCGATGGGTCGCCTGTTCGACGCTGCCGCCGCGGTGCTGGGAACTCGCCTGGTCTCACACTACGAGGGTCAGGCAGCCATGGAATTCGAGGCCATGGCCGCCACCGAACCCGTTGAACCGTTGCCGTTTCCCATATTAGATGGAGCAGAGGGAAGCATGCAGTTAGACCCGGTCCCGTTGCTCGCTGCTCTCGGCGAGGCGGTGCTTCGAGGAGATGACGTACGTCAACTGGCCGGCCGCTTTCACGAGAGTGTCGCTACGGCGACTTGTGAGGTGGTGAGGCGACTCAGGGATTCCACAGGAATCACGACTGTCGCGCTCAGTGGTGGAGTATTCCAGAACGCGCGGTTGCTGGCTTCTGTATCACGACGTCTGTCTGACGCAGGTTTCAACGTCTTGGTTCCGCGTCTCCTGAGTCCCAATGACGGGGCCATAAGTTACGGGCAAGCGGCGGTCGCAGCAGCATTGCTCGCACGCGGTGAAATACAAAAGTAGGGAAACAATCATGTGCCTTGGCATTCCAGGACGAATTGCTGAAATGGACACGGATGCAGAGCTAGCATCCGGCATAGTCGATTTTGGAGGCGTGAAACGCGAGGTCTGTTTGGCATACGTCGCCGATGAGGTTGAGATCGGTGACTACGTAATCGTACACGTCGGCTTTGCCATCGCGAAGGTGGACGAGCAAGAAGCGGAGCGCACCTTCGAGATTCTGAGAGAAATGGACCAACTGGACGAATTGCAGGCGTCCGGTGAGGTCGCCGCAGAGCGTAGCCTCGGCCAACCGAGAGTAGAAGACCAGTGAAGTACCTGAGCGAATATCGCGATGGCACGATCGCAAGGAGTCTGGTTCAGAAGATAAAGCACACCGCCAGCAGACCTTGGGTGCTGATGGAAGTGTGTGGTGGACAGACTCACACCATCGTGAAGCAGGGCATTGACCAGTTGTTGGACGGTGCGGTCGAGATGATCCACGGACCCGGCTGCCCCGTGTGTGTTACGCCACTCGAGCAGATCGATCGAGCGTTACACATGGCCTCCCGTCCTAATCTGATCTTCACGTCGTTCGGGGACATGCTCCGCGTGCCAGGCAGCGACGGAGACCTGTTTCAAGTCCGAGCGCGGGGCGGAGACGTTCGAGTTGTGTACTCTCCCCTCGATGCATTGGAGATCGCCAAGCAGAATCCGGAACGCGAGGTGGTTTTTTTCGCGGTAGGGTTCGAGACGACTGCTCCCGCCAACGCTATGGCCGTATTGCAGGCACACCGCCTGGGAATACGAAACTTCTCCGTGCTCGTATCGCACGTCACCGTTCCGCCGGCAATCGGCGCCATCCTGGATGCACCCGACAATCGGGTACAGGCTCTCCTGGCAGCCGGCCATGTCTGCACCATCATGGGCTGGGCCGAATACGAGCCGCTGGCAGTCAGGTACCGGGTTCCCATAGTCGTCACGGGCTTCGAGCCACTGGACATTCTCGAGGGGATCCTGATGGCGGTTGCCCAGCTCGAGAACGGCCGGCACGAAGTGGAGAATCAATACGTCCGGTCCGTCAGACGCGACGGCAACAGGTTGGCACGGGACTCAGTGTCCAAGGTATTCGAGGTGGTGAACCGGCAATGGCGTGGAATCGGCGAGATCCCGTTGAGCGGCCTGGGCCTGAGGGACGAGTTCGCCGAATTCGACGCCGAACGCAAGTTCGGTTTGCGTGAAATAACCGCCATTGAGCCGCAAGAATGTAGAGCAGGAGATGTCCTCAGAGGTCGGCTCAAACCGAACGAGTGTCCCGCTTTTGGCAGTCGGTGCAAACCGGAGCATCCACTAGGGGCGCCGATGGTATCGTCCGAGGGTGCTTGTGCCGCCTACTACGGTTACGGTCGATTTCGCGCGACTACGGCCGTCGATTAGCATGGAAGGATCACCGCTCGCGCAAGGCCCCAACTGCCCCATCCCCCTGACGGACCAGGAGCGGATTCAGCTAGCGCACGGGTCCGGCGGCAAGTTGAGTGCGACGTTGGTGCGCGACCGTTTTCTGCCACATTTCTCAAACGAAGCACTGACAAAGCTCACTGACGCTGCCGTGGTCGAAGTCGACGCCGGCAGGATTGCCATATCCACGGACAGTTTCGTCGTGCAACCCCTCGAGTTTCCCGGAGGCGACATAGGCTCGTTGGCGGTGCACGGGACACTCAATGACATCGCCATGATGGGGGCGGAGCCGCTGTATCTCTCGGCCGCCTTTGTGCTCGAGGAAGGGCTGCTGCTCGAGACCGTGGACCTTATCGTTGCATCCATGGCCAAAGCAGCCCGCGCCGCATCCGTTCCGATCGTGTGTGGTGATACGAAAGTGGTGGAGCGCGGCAAGGCGGACGGCGTGTTCATCAACACTACCGGCATCGGCAAGTTGGATCCCGATTTCGCTCCCACTCCGGAGAAGGCCGCGGTACATGACGCCATCATCGTGAGCGGGCCAGTGGGGCGTCACGGCATAGCCGTCATGGCCGCGAGGGAGGGTCTCAAGCTGGAGGTCGAGGTGGAGAGCGATGCCGCCACGCTCTACCCTCTCGTGGCCAAGTTGCGCGAGAGCGCCGGTGCAAACGTTCACGTCCTGCGGGATCCAACCCGCGGAGGACTCGCCAGCGCGCTGAACGAGATAGCCGGTTCGGCGGGCGTGGGCGTTGAGCTGGAAGAGCACAGCTTGCCGATACCCGGTCCCGTCAACGCGGCTTGCGAGCTGCTCGGCTTCGATCCGCTCTACGTCGCCAACGAGGGAATTCTACTTGCGTTCGTCGATCAGAGCGCGTGCGATGGCGCCCTCGAGGCACTGCGTTCACATCCGCTAGGCGCGGAAGCAGCCGTGATTGGACGCGTCGTAACGCAACACGCCGGACTCGTAACACTCAGAACCGCCATCGGCAGCACACGCATCGTGGACATGCTGCCAGGCGACCAGCTACCGAGAATCTGCTGAGGCCAGAGATGTCCGAGCCGTCAGAACCTCACGCAGAATCTCGAGGAGCCTTTGCACATCCGCCTCATTGAATGTCAGCGCCGGCCTGAAGCGAATCGACTTCGGCCCACATGTCAAAGTCGCCAGCCCGGCATCCCACATGTTCCTATGTAGCTCCGCGCGCGAGGCACCGTCGGGTAGGTCAAAGGCCAACGTCAGCCCGCGCCCCCGCACATTACTCACTGCGGGGAACTCGCTCTGCACCTCCTCGAGGCCGCGTTTGAAAATCGCGCCCACTTGGGCCGCGTTCTCGACCAAGTTGTCTTCCTCGATGATCTGCAGGTAACGGGCACAACGCACCATGTCGACGAGATTGCCACCCCACGTGGAATTGATGCGGGATGATACGTGGAACACGTTGCTCTTCACCTGGTCGATGCGGCGCGTGCTCATCATTCCGCAGACCTGAGTCTTCTTACCAAACGCAATGATGTCCGGCGTAACCCCAAGCTGCTGGTAAGCCCACATCGTCCCCGTAGCACCGATACCGGTCTGAACCTCGTCGAAGATCAACAGCGCTTCGCGCTCGTCCGCAACGCGCCGCAAACGACCGAAGAACTCGGGTCGGAAGTGGTTGTCTCCCCCCTCACCCTGAATCGGCTCTATCAGGATCGCGGCTATCCCGTGCGGATCCTCGTCGAACGCCGCCTCGATCTCGGCAATCGACTTGTCTTCGTCGGCAGAAGCCACCGCTTCATCCAACGGAAAAGAGATCTTCGGATTCGACACCCTGGGCCAAGCGAACTTGGGGTAGTCAGCCACCTTGAGCGGCTCGGTGTTCGTCACCGATACGGCGTAGCCCGTTCTCCCATGGAACGCCTCCTTGAAGTGGAGGATCTTGTCACCGCCGCCTTCGATGCCGCGCGACCGATTCAACTGCGTCTTCCAATCAAAAGCTGCCTTCATGGCGTTGGCTACGGCCACCGCCCCGCCTGCAACGAAGAACAGGTAACGGAACTCTTCGGGCGCGGCGATCTCACGAAACGTCCTCACGAACCCCGCGAATTCGGAACTATATACGTCACTGTTAGCGGGATTGTTCAACGCCGCCCGCAACAGCACGGCCCTGAAATGCTCATCGGCCATCTTAGGATGGTTGTGTCCCACAGGCAGGGACGCGAAATACGCGTAACAGTCCAGGTACTCCTTCCCCGTCAACGCGTCAACCATGACAGAGCCCTTCGACTTCTCCAGATCGATCACTATGTGAAAACCATCCACGAGTATGTTGTTCTCGAGAATCGGAAAGACCTGATCAGGGGAAACAGTTATGTGCTTCATTTGGGCCTCCGTTCGCTACAGCGTCGCACCTTTGCGAGTGACTCCCGACCGGACACTCGGCCATTCGCTGTGGCCGCTGATTGCGTCAGATCGGGATCTACTGCTCGAGGGACGGCTCCGATGCCGTCGTAGGCTACGAGTTCGGAGGCGCGAAAATGCCCGGGCGGGCTAGTTCTGGCAGGTGTAAGTCGGGTCCCGTTGAGCGTTTCATCGGGGCTCCTGTGGATCGTCTAATCATAAGTTAACCGCTTGCACCGCTCATGATCAGACGCCGACGATCTCAGATCTTCTTTCCAACAACAGTACGTCCCTCCACACGCCGTTCAACCGCCCCAGTCGGCGCCTGACTCCGACCTCCCGGAACCCGCAGGATTCGTGGATGGCCAAACTGGCCTCGTTCTCGGCGAACAGGCCTGCCTGCAGAGTCCAAATACCTGCTTTCTCTGATTCAGAGATCAATTCTCTCAGCGTGGCTTTCCCTACGCCCCTGCCTCGCGCGCTGGCTGCGATGTAAACGCTGACCTCCGCCACACCTTCGAGGGCGCAGCGATCGGACACGGGACTGAGAGCTGCCCATCCAAGGACCGCATTGTCCTCCACGGCGACGAGTCTGCATTTCTGAAGATGACTGGCGTCCCACTCCTCCCAGCTCGGGGCCTCGGTCTCAAACGTGGCGAGGCCGGTATCGATTCCCTCTTGATAGATCGACCCGACGTCATCCCAGTGGGCACTGTTCATTGGCAGGAATGACAGGGTCATGTCGTTCGCCTTCGAAGGTTCCCCCGAACGGTACTCGGTCATTGAGTCACCAGCTAGTGCGGAGCGCGGCTTCGATCGGTAACCCCGGCTCTCGCAGTGTTTCAGGCCTCGACCGGAAGTTCCACCACGAAGCAGGCGCCTCCAAGCTCACTGTCCTCGACCCACATTCGGCCGCCGTGGTCAGTCACGATCCTCTGGCTCAGCGCGAGGCCCAGGCCAGTGCCGATGTCTGGATCTTTGGTGGTGAAAAACGGATCGAAGATTCGGGTCCGCAACGCCGGATCAACTCCCACTCCGGAGTCGGATACGGCCACCCGAATGCTGCCATCGACCAGCCTGCTGCTCACCACCACGTGCTTCCGATCCCGATCCTTGACGGCGAACTCAGCGTTCGTGATCAAGTTGACAAAGACTTGCTGCAAGTCACCACCGTTCGCGGGGATTCTTGGAACGTCTGCGCCGAGATCGGCCACCAACACGGTGCCCCGCGTACGCGCCACCTGAGCACGAACGTCGAGAACCGACTGGATCAACTCATTGACCTGCACCATGTCGGCCGCATTCATCGACTCCCTGGACAGGCACAGCAGCCCCTTGGCAATCCTGGCGGCACGATCGACTTCGCGAATGATTGTTTGAACTGTCTTCTCCATCTCAGGTGCGCCACTAGTTCCGCGCAGCAGTTCGGCCTCTAGACGGATTGTTGCAAGCGGGTTGTTGACCTCGTGTGCCACACCGCTGGCGATCTCGCCAACGGTGGCCAGCTTCTCACGAGTGACGAGTTCTCGCTGTGCCCTCAACTCCTCGGTTCGGTCGTGCAGGGCTAGGAGGAGGGCCCCTTCATCTGAATCTTGTAGCGGTGTCACAATGGCATCGCAGTATCGCAACTCGCCGGCGCGCTCACTTTCCACCCGGCTGTGCCAGGGTACTCCAGAGTCGGCTGCAGCGAGTGCGTCTTCCCAGCTACCTCCTCTCACGATCAGGGGGCATGATGAGATAGGTACCCCAAGCACTGCCTCCCTCTGCCCATCACTGGTGAGGTTGAAGAACGCCTCGTTGGCCCGTAACACCGTTCCATCACGTGACAAGAGGGCCAGCGGGTATGGTGTGCCATCGACCATGGCTCTGGCCCGCTCCGCCGCCTCACGGGCGCGAAGAATCGCCTTGGACAGCTCCAATCCTCCTGCGATGTGAGATGCTATGGCTTCCACATACCCAACGTCATTCAGATCGAACGACACCCTGCCATTCGGCTCCGAGGCCGACCGGACCACGCAGAGGGCACCAACAATCCGTTCGGTGTTGCGCAACGGCACGAACATCGCGCTGGCGAAAGCAGATCTAACCAATTCCGGTACTGCGTGGCCAACTGCAGTACCGAGGTCTGAGGTTACAAACGGCGCCTCCCGCTCCACGACTTGCTCAACGGCCGGTTTGATCAGGTCGAGCAGACCCGATCCATCGGTTGTCATGCACCCAGCCGTGGACACTATGTCCAGTTCGGCACCGGAAGGCCGACTCAACACGACCATGGCTCCTTGACCTTCCACCAACTTGAGGATGCTCTCCAGTGTGTAACGCAGCAGCATGGCCGGGTCAGCCGCCGAAGCCAACATCCAGCGTGACAGCTCGACGATGAATGACCCTAGCCGCCGCTCGTGTTCCAGCGTCATTCGACGGCCCACGAGTTCGACCATGGCTTCCGCAGCTTCAATTATCGATCCGACTCGCCCCAAGGGGATGTCGGATTCAGGCAGGTCGCACTTTACTTCTACGAAGCGGTCGCCTCTCGAAAAGGTCAGGTTCGCGCACTCGTGGGAGCGCTGCTCGCCGCATTCGACCCATCCGCTCGCAACAGGGTCGGTATAGTCAATGCGTACAAAACCATTGCCCATGACGCCGCTCAGCGCCTTGGCTGTCTCCTGCCACAGCTCTCGCGGATTACGAGCCGCCGTAGCGGCCAACGCTAGTCGGTGTAACGGGTCATCCGACACCGGGCCACCTGGCGGCGACTCATTCTCGGGTGTCCCGGATTCGTGCAGGCTCATTTGTCCAGCGACGCACGACAGCGCCTGTCTGTCATGTGGTTGGCTCCTCAGAGCGGATGAGCTAACCCTTTGCCGGTCTTACAGTTCGGGACTTCCAGAACCAGTACGCCGGCAGCCCCAATGCAATCAAACCAGAACCTACAGCGGCGTTAGTGGGATTGGATATGACGGAACTCACAACTACGTACATTGCTGCAGTGACGAACAAGGCTGGGACCAGCGGGTAGCCCGGTGTGCGGAACATGGGTTCTGGCTCCCCTCTCCGGCGCCGGAACACAAAGACGCACACCCCGCAGAGACCAAAGAATATCCAATCGCCGAAGACCACGTAATCCAGTAACTGACCGTAGGTGCCGCTCAACGCAAGGACAACAGCCCAGGAAGCCTGGAATGTGATGGCCGCGGTCGGCGTGTGGAACCTGGGATGTAGCCGTGCCACTCTTGACAGAAACAACCCGTCCCGCGCCATCGCTTGGTAAACGCGGGGAGTGACCAAGATCACAAGATTGAGGAAACCAAAAGTCGATGCCGCTATTCCGGCAGAGATGAACGTTCTGCCACCGGCCCCCACGGTTCGGCTCACGACGTCTGCGGCCGGTGCCAGGCTGCCCGCGAGCCCAGCAACACCCAGCTGACGGACGTAGACCACATTCGCGAGAACGTAGACGGCAACGACCCCGGCGACTCCCAGCAGAAGCGCTCGGGGCAGGGTCCTCTCGGGAGCAATGATCTCCTCGGCTACGTAGTTGGTCTGCTGCCAACCACCATAGGAAAAGAGCACCGGAATCAGCGCCACACCCACGGCGCCGACCACTACCCACAAACCAGAACCGCCTGAAGCCGGCTCAGAAGGGGGCGCTTGCTGCGCCCCGTCTGGAGCCACCGCCAAGCCCACCACTATCAGTACCACCAATGCTGCCAACTTGAGGACCGTGAACAGGTTTTGGGTGTTGGCTCCTGGCCTCACGCCTACATAGTTCACGGCTGAGAGTAGAAGGATGGCCGCCACTGCTATGGGAGTGACCGCTGTTTCAGCAATGCCGGCCAGTGCGACAGTATATCGTGCAAACGTCACTGCGACTGCCGCAATCGCGCCCGTCGAGATAACCCGCAGAAGCGTCCAACCGTAGAGGAACGCCGGTAACTCACCTAGCGCATCGCGTAAGTAGACGTAGCCCCCACCGGCCTGGGGACGCGCGGCTCCCAGTTCGGCGAAGCAAAAAGCGCCTGCTAATGCAATGACGCCGCCAATCACCCACACACCAATCGTCAGGGTGCCTGTGCCGACCCTCTGAGCCACAATTGCCGGATTCAGGAAGATGCCCGCGCCGATGATCCCACCCATGACGAGCATCGTACCATCGAACAACCCTAGGCGTCGCGCGTAGCCGGTGCTCGCGACGGCGCGTGCAGTGGGGTTCTTCACGTTATGGTGAGCTTCGGACGAAACGGGGTTTCCATCTGTACCTGTTCAGCGATACTCTTGCGGAGCTATCGAATACCACTCCCTCCTCCTCGAGCATGTCGCGTTGCAGCAAATGATAGAACCCCTCGGAACGGATGCTCAGCTCGCCGCGTGCGTTGATTACTCGATGCCACGGTACATCGCTGCCATCGGGCAGAGCACTGAGGGCATATCCGACCAGCCTAGCATGTCTGGGGAGACCTGCCAGCGCTGCTACTTGGCCGTACGTAGCAACGCGCGCTTTCGGAATGCGGCGCACCACCTCGTAGATCCTGTCGTAGCTGCCGCGCGCAGCCACTAGCTACTCTAGATCTATTTGGCCCTCGACAGTTGTGTCGAGAGAGATCTCATCGATTTGTAGCCTAGCCGTGGCTTTCAGTGTCTCCGTGCCTCCGAGTTTCCCGTCTTCGATGGCCTGGGCCACGCTCTTCTCGATTTCCCTCTGGCCGGCAATGCCAAAGCTCTTGAGAAACTTGCGGAGCGTGAGGTTGAATTTCTCTTCGTTCATCCGTCCCTCCGAGGCGGCTGCCGAGTAGGCTCAACCTATGGTACGGAAGTCGGAACCGCGGTGCAACAGCCGCAAGCGTCGGGTCTCGAGACGCGTTGTAGTCTAGGCCTGATTTCCCGGCTCGGTCGCCGGTCGATGCCGCTCGATGAACTCCTCGGTTTCCTTCGGCACGAACATGTCGTCTGCGATCTTGGCTATCTCTTCGGCTTCGCGCCAGGCGGTCTCGAGCGTCAACAACTCACCCGCGAGAGCACGTCGCTCCTGCTCTTCATGGACCGCCATCTCTATGGCCAGCTTCGTCGGTTTGGGTAACCTGTTGATGAGACCCGGCTTCTTCTTGAACAGAGCATCTCTGTCGCGCTCGACCTGGCGGCGCACCTCGTTTGACACACCCTCCAGGTACGCCTAAGGATCGCCGGATTGCTCGATGAGATCGACTGCTTCCTGAATGACCGGCTTCTTACCGATCATTTCGTTGAGGCCGGGTAACAGGAGTCCCGTGACACGCACGGCTTCCTCGCCCTCGAACGTCTCTTCACCTTTGGAGTGCTTCACATAGACCGACCAGCCATTTCGCCCCGGATCGACCAGGAAACGTGCCTTTTCCAGATTCTGCCTGCGCACTTTCAACACACGACCGTCCTTGGTCTTGATACGGGCACGAACCGGTATGTTTGCCATCGCCTGAGGGACCATGTGTACTCCACCCACGACCCCTCCCCCCAGTGCAGCGGAGCCCACCACCACGGCCCCAACGGCCACTATGCCGGCGCCAGTCCAGATCATTGCGCGCTTGCGCCTACGTCCAAACTGGTCGCCATAGCGCCACGCCGCGAACTCGGGACGCAGCGGTTCGCCGATGCGCACGAGTTCGAGGCCTTCTCGCAAACGCGCCAGCCCTATCTCGTCCGTTGACATGCGCGTTCTGGTCTCGCGAAAGCGGCGCTCGCACTCCTCGATTGCCTCCCACCGCTCCTCGAGTGGCGTCAGGTTCCAACGCTCGCACTTGCGACATACGACCCAGAGACGGCCCTTCTCTCCGTCGAACGCGAGCCTTCGTCCGACCGGAAAGTGTTCTACTACCTCGTTCTCGCCGAGTGGCCTGTTACAGAAGAGGCAGGTGGAGTACATGAGTGCCTCGCCGAATCAAAGGGCCCAGTCGCTCACCCGAGTGCTAGCGCGATGCCCCTAGTTCGATCGCACCCGTGTCACGGTCGTCCACGCCAATGATGCGCATCCGGGTCACGTACTGGACGTCCAGTTCGTCACGCCATACCCCGTAGATCTTGTTGTCCACAAATGCACGCGGCGCAAAGCGGGCAGGCATTGTAACCACTCCGAGGTACCGCCCTTGTGCGTCAAACACATCCCAGTCAGGTGAACCGATATCCTCGATGAAGTTCCACTCCTTCAGCTGCTCTTCAGATAGACCGGAGGGAGACTGGATGTGCTGCACCCAAACGCTCTTGTTGGGGCCGAACTGTACGCCCGCAAAGATCGGATAGTGGTCGGCGAAGTGTATGACCGACCGCATTCGCTGTATCGCCTCCGAGTACGCCTGCGGCGGCACATTGGCTCTCAACTGTTCCTCGAAAAACGTCCACATCATCTCCTGATCGCGCTCTGTGATCGGCGTGACCTCAAACGGCTTCCTGATCACCCGCTCGAGCGTCCCATCCGGCGAGTACATACCTATGCTATACTCGTCACTCACTCCGAAACACAAAGTCATGTCGTTGGCTATCTGCCAAACCGGTTCGGCCGTGAAGACCGTGACCTCGGGCGAATTGGGGTTGGCGAGATTGATCGTGCCCCCCGGGGGGAACCGTTTCAGGGTATCCAGCACAGACCCATCTGTACCGAGTTGTACCAGCATGTCCATGCTGTCGGTGGCCGGTCTGTCGGGCAGCGATAGTGGTCGTACCTGCTCGACAATCACCCCCGAACGGGTGGCGTTGATTGCCATTGGCAGCCCGTTCTCGAGCGCCAATCGGAAACTTCCCAGACTCGTCCCGTCCGCGGCATAACGGTTCACCCGTTGCTGACCCAGATCCGGAACCACCAGGTTATCTCCCGGCCCCATGTACTGAGTGATCGCCTGCGGTCCCTGCTCGCCGGGCCCGGAAGCATGCCTAACGATGG
>JARRLJ010000010.1:0-28344 GCA_037387025.1 Gemmatimonadales bacterium | reverse complement strand
GGGCGGATCGTTCGTCGACTAAGGTCGATTCGGGCAAGAGAACTGGATATTCGCCCACCGCGTCACCTTCGGGGTACTGCAGCATCACCCCAGTCCCCCCGCTATCGTCTTCAGCATACAGTTCCAATATCCGCTGTTCGGGACACAGGCTGGCCGCCGCCGGTCTCTTCCCATCCAAAACGAAGTCTCCATCGCTAGCCACTACGAGTTGCCCTGGGCTTGCGTCAGGATACGCCGGCATTGGAGGTAGCTGTTCCAAGGTACGGCGAGTCCTACCAGGTTCCTGGTCGACTGGAAGGGCCTCGGCCTCAGATACCGGTTCCTCGCTGCAAGCTACGACTCCAATCAGAAATACTACTAACGTCCATCTCATGATCCACCTACAGCACCCACTACGAGTCTAGCAGTTGCCGGCCAAGACAATTCGGGCTCCACGATTTCGGAGAAGCCGACGCACTCATCCACAGTGAACGGATTGGAACCCATCGAGAGGAAGCTAGACCGGCCAACGGGCGTGGGGAAGAGCGCTATATTACCGCGCCGTCCTGAAAGCCAGATCAAACCGAACGTCCGTAGATGGATCGGCGAAGCCCTTTGACAGGCTGAATCGTATCAGTCCGTTGATGAGAGAGAGACCCACACCTCCGCCGATCAACGGCTTGGTGGTGAACGTGTCACCGACATCCACAAACACGACCGGCGTGACCAAGTGCGAACGGGCGAGGCCGAAGTCGAGTTGAACGGACCACATGCGGCGACCGACCCTCATACCATAGGTGTAGCCCCTCACGGTCTGTGGACCACCCAGCCGGAATTCCAACTGTGGCAACGAATCGCCTGCTACTACGCCCGCCCGGAGCGTGAGCGTCCCAGTTCGCTGAACAACGCGGAACGGTATTGCAGCTGAGGCCCAGAACCGAGCCGCTGCTTGTTCCCGGTTCGCAAGCAGTTCGGCGGCCTCACGAAACTCCGCAACGCCGACGAATCCGATGTGCATGAGGCTGCCACGTAGATACTCTCCTTCGGCTACGGAACGGTTGGGAGGCAACGTACCGGTCCCGAATAGACCGGGAACGGGCGCGCTCACTTCAGTAGGCATCGAACGGTGAGACTCGAGGTAGACCGCGAATTCCACATCGCGCAGTACGCCGGCATTCCATCGATATGAAAAACCACCACCGGCGGCTCCGAAGTAATCCGCATCGTCGTGACCGGTCAAGTCGACAGTGAGTGAGTTTCCGACGCCCAATCCCCCCGTCCAGGGCTCTACCTCCGATACATCCCAGTAGGCCTTTATATCGAGTCGCCCGGCTGGGCCATCGCGGCGCCACACCGCCGAACCAGTTGGTTCCAGGTTCCCGAAAGCGAATCGGCCCGTGAGCAGCAGTGTTGTGAATGCCGGCCCGGGTCGCACTTGAAACCCGGCTCCCACCGAGAGTCCCTGAACCCGGTTATGGCGCACTATATCCGAGAACTGCTCCCAGGCCAACTGGAAGTTGCGTCGTCCCAACCACTGTCGCGGAAGCTGTTCCGATATATCGGCCAGCCCGGCGATCGATTCCCTCAACCTCTCTTGCTCATCCTCGTGCAGATCGATCTTGAAATCGCTGTCCCACTCGTACGTCGCCAGAGAGTCAGCCGGCGGCACATCGACCTCCCAACGTCCATCACTCCAGCTCCCACCCCTTTGATACCCATAGCGGTATCGCTCCTGAGACGTGCTGCGTTCGCCACTCTCACCGGTGCGCTTCACCCTGACCTTAGGGCGCGGTCTACCCTCCGTGGTCGTATCAAGCGCTACTTGGAAAGAAACCTCTGGAGACGTGTTGACTTCGTAGTCAGTGAACGTCGAAACCGCCCGGGCCGGCAGTGTGGCATTCACAAACCACGGTATCTCGGCGGTGATAGCCAGGAGCTGGCGTTGGGGAAGCCAGTATCGTTGTGCTACGAGCGCATACTCGATATCCGCCTCGACGCTAAGGAAGCGGCCGGCTCGTTCGTTGCCCTTGCGCGCTTCGGCACTGTCTCTCGGCAACGTCCCATCCGGCTCCTCCCACAAGTACTCTCCTACGAAGACCACCATGAGACGCACGACGTCAGCAGTTTCGCGATCAATCCACACATCCCCAGCTACGAGCGAGGGGCCCAACCCCTTCGGTTCTACCCGCATCTTGACGGCATGTATCTCACGGCCCGGTAAACTGACGCTCACTGAATCCGTGATCCTGAACCGGTAGTAATCTGTGCCAGCCGCCGCTAACGGATGCAACGCCGCATGCTCCGGAAGCCCCATCAAGCGAATGCTGTCGCCCAGGCTCCGGGGAATGAACCACGGTCGGTCAAACCATACCTCCTGCTTGAAATCGCCTCTCAGATCCTCATCCAGCTCTTCATCTAGCTCCGGGCTGATGCCGGCAAACACTCTAAGAATCGGGGATGCGGACCTGGCCCCCTCCACCTGGACTATGAGGTCGTTGGGGGCGCGCCTGGTACCCTGCGCTACCGTTTCGTGGGCGAGGAGAGCAGTCTGTCTGGAGAAGCGACTTCGACCGGCGGTGAAGTCCATGCGTGTCCGCACGCGCGCTCGGTAGTCCTTTACTAGGGAGTCCTGTCTGACGTGACGCACACGTGCCCTGGCGTATAATTCCGCCGTTACTGCATCCCTGAAAGTTGCTGTATCACCCTGCTGAATCGGCGTGATGAGAAAAAGCGTAGCTAGGAAGCTTGCGACCATCTCCCGCGACCGTCACGGTGTAGACCGTACTCCTTCAGGCGGCGCGTAGACCGTACTCCTTCAGGCGGCGCCAAAGAGTTGTTCTCGAGATTCCCAGCTGCCGCGCGCTCTCTGCCAGCCGCCAGCCAGTTCCCCGTAAGGTCTGCAGGATCGCCTGCCGCTCCTGTTCCGCCAACGTGTTTCGAGTTGATTCTGGTAGCGGAAGGAAGACTGCCTCTCCGACTTTGAGTCCACCGACTCGAATCGGTGCGATCCTCGCACCTTTACGAGCGAGCTGCGGGAGCAGGCCCGTGGCGTCGCGCGAAATCTCCTCATCGAGGCTGTGGATCGCTTCCTCAGCCGGATGGTTGGTGTACATGACCTGGCCCTCGGGGTCGAACACCACAACTCCTTCGCTGAAGGAATTGAGAACCGCACGGGCCAGAGGTGAGAATACTGAAGACATGGCGTGGCAACTCGGTTATTGTGCCAGAGAACTGTACGCTCACAGTGGCCTGAAGGTTTCAAATCGAGCCGTTTACAGCTCCCGACCGACTATCTGGGAACCCTTGTGCAATTGACCTCTCGGTCAACATTGGACCCAAGTCGGGACGCGCTTATATTATCCGTCCAACCAGTCAGGAGATTACTGTGCCCCGAGATGGCGGAGAAGCCAGAGCCAAGATCCTAGAGTGCGCGGAGGAGCTTGTCAGGAGGAAGGGTGCCAATGCAGTGACTGTTGAGGCGGTCGCAAAAGCTGCGGGGTCTGCCAAGGGGCTGGTCCATTATCACTTCAAGACCAAGAAGGGGCTGTTGAGCGCAGTCGCCAGTCGATTGTCACAGTACCGCATCGAGAACTGGTCCGCTGCCTTCGAGTCCGAGTCGCCAAACCAGGCAATAGATCAATCCTGGAAATTGCTGGCCGAAGAGTCAGGCAACGGCACACTCAGGGGCTGGCTCACACTGTTGGGCACCAAGGAATCTCTTACTGACCAAGTGACCAACAAGGCCCTGACGCAGTTCAGGGAGTCGGTCGGAAACGCATTGTTGCGAATGCTCGAGGAAGACATGGGGCTTCGCCCAACGGTGCCTGCCGACGAAGTCGGCCATTTAATGGTGGCAGTTATCGACGGTATAGGGGTCCAGCTACTGGGAGGGACCGACCCTGAGGAGCTGCAGGGTGCCTACGCGGCTGCGTGGCTGGGATTGCTGTCCCTGACGGAACCCAGATCCTAGTGCTTGCGGCGGAATCGGCGCCGCCTCTTTGGCTTTCTGCCGCGATCCGCTGGCAGCAGCCGAAGGCCATGTTGCAGTTCTCCCACGGAGCCAGCTCGCAAGACCTCTTTCTTCCCTCGCATCACGCTGAAACGGATAGGCCGGTCTAACAGAGGCAGATCACTTTCCTTGAGCCTCCTGGCCTGACCCTCCCGCATTCGCAGACACGCCACCGATAGCCCACCATCCATCTCATAACTCAGAGTCACCGTGTCGCCGAGGATGTGCACGGATGTAGGCAGCATGTCGAGATCCCTGCGAACTGCCTCACTGATGAAATCCTGTACGTCCAACTCCAAATCTGTTTCCAAGAAGTCTTCCCAGCTGTGAACATCTTCCAGCTGAGACCGAATCCACCCCACTGATGCACCAGGGTCCAGCTGCTTGAGCGCTGCCCCCGAACGCCGCCAGTACTCATCCAGCCGTCGGACTGTACGCGCTATACGATTCTGGTTTGGGTGCAGAGTCATCCCCGCCACGAGCGCTTCCGCCAGAGTATCCCGTGCTTGGTCCGTAAGCTCTGGCGGGAACTTCCCTGATAACCAGGTTCGGTCAGAATCCAGTTCGAACCCGAAATACGACGTGGTCCTGCTAACTACAAGGCCAGTCTGCTGGTTGCCTGGGCGATACTCCACCACCGCATCGCCTCCCTTAGCGTATCGCTGGACCAGACGAAACGGTATGTTCGTACCTCCAATTGCAGCACGGGGTACTCCAAATCGGTCAGCGAAGTAAGACAGTCTACCGGCTACCGCCGCGTGCGGATTACACACCGACGATCTGGAAAGCCTGACACGATGCCCAGCAGCGGTCTCCTCTTCAATGGCGAGATCAAAAGGCATGACCCGTGCGATGAGGTCCCGGAAGTTGGCAACGACCTTCTTATCCACTCTCAAGAGCTTGGCCGGGAGTGGCAAATCGAGCGTTCGCATCACGGATGCCATTCCCAAAGCGACATCCTCCACTGCCTTTACCAACACGCCCCTTCGCTCTCCCCACTCAGCGATCTCCTCATGAAACAAGTACCGCGGTAGGCCGTAGACCTCTCCGAGGTATCCGAATTCGTTCACGGCCTCCGCGAAGACGTTGTACCCGGTCAAATGGTCACTGCCGTGTATCACCAGACCTCTGAGATCGGGGTCTTCTCTGGTCATTCGGTGCAGAGAGTCGATGTTGGCAACAACGGCCAAGTATGGCTGGAGGTGATGGCTCGCATGCACCAGCAACTCACCCCATTCTCGATCTACCGGCAGTGCCTCCACGTTCCGACCATACTCTGTCAGCCGGCCCTCTTTGATCAGTCCCCTCTCAGTCAGCCGCATCACCGCATCCGCGTAGGCCCGGTGATCCAACGGGACTGGAAGGTCCAGGGTACTCAGATCCACCCCAATCGCTGCTGCTGTAAGCGCTACCCTTTCACTGTCACCAGCGAGTTGGAAAGCAGGTGGTGTGGGCACCAGTGAGTGGAACTGAATGTCACGATCGGTGAGCAGATACACTTCCCCATTCGGTACACGACCGTGCACTCGGCCAGCCATCTGCAGGATTTCGTTGGCACCAAGGTACTGACGAGTGAGAACATTGCGGCCGCGATCGATGACATTGTTGTAACAGGCATCGTAGATCACGACCGTGTCGAGTCCCTTAATATTCAACGCTGACTGTCCAGCTTGAGTCATTGCCAACACGAACGGTTTCTCCGCCGTCCCGTCCAGAAACGGCCTTATGACACGGATCAGTTCACCTCCGTGATAGAAGGCCGCATTGAGACTTTCCCACTGCCATCCAATCTCATGGGCCACTTGCTCGACTTCGGCCCGCGTCGGCAGAAATACTGCAGCTCCGCGTCTTTCCTTTACGACGCGCCGGATGAACCTGTTGTCAATGAACTCCGGGGGTCGCTCCCTACGACACTCAACAGTGGCCGCCATTGCGGGATCGAACACCGATGTTTCCAGCACGTCGGCCGAGTTCAGGTAATCGGCGTAGAACGAGGGCTCCACTGTTGCGGACAGCCAGATGAAGCGGCATCCAACCCTCTTCCCCAGGGCCAGGCACAGCTCCAGCTCTGCCGATGTCTGGTGAATCTCGTCCACGACCAGCGTGTCGTTCAGGTCAATGAGGTCATCCTGAAACCAGCGGCGCGCAATGCCGGTGGTGACTATGACAAGATTCCAAGTTGGCGTTTCGGGAGTGGCCTCTCTTTCACGATTCACTACACCGACTTTGAGAGGTGACCTGAGGATCTCTAATGCAATTGCGCGAATCGACAGAGTCTTCCCAGTTCCAGTACCCGCCACGATGCCGAAACCCCGACCGTGTCGTGCTAGCTCGCGGATCTCGTGGCCATGCTCTCGGTCCAACACCGTTGTGACTTCCAACTGAGTCGCCAGCTCGATCGTCTCACAGGCGGCTCGCGTCGGAGCGATCACTATGACGCGACCAGTCTCAGGCTCCGCTTTTCGGTAGGCCTCCGGGTCGGGTGGGAGATAGTGATCTCGTAGCGGCAAACGTGCATTCATGGATTCAACTTTACCGTTGGGCATTAGTACCGAGGTCACGGCGCAGTGGTGGCACCGTGGCAGTGTACATGTAGATTGCATCCGACCAAACCGCAAAGGAACCTGGCGTGACGTCCGAATCCAAACCACGTAAAGGGCTTCAGCTCCACACCAAGATCCTTCTGGGCCTGATCTTGGGCGCTATACTGGGCCCCCTTTTGGGCGAGACTGCGCTTCTGATAAAGCCCATCGGCGACGCTTTCATCAATCTCCTGATAATGATCGTTGTCCCCTTGGTGATGGCCTCGCTCATCGTGGGAACAGCTAGCCTGGGCAACTTGCGCAAGCTCGGCCGCATTGGGATCAAAACGATCGGGTACTACATAGTCTTTACCGCCATTGCCGTGGGGTTCGGGCTTGCCGCTGGAAAGACTTTCAATCCAGGCGCAGGGATGGATGAAGAAGTCAAAGCGCAGATGCTATCCGACTACGCCGGTGTAACAGCGGAACAACTCGACCGTGCGAGAGAACGGCCCTCGATTGCTGATCTGTTGGTCAGGATCATCCCAAGGAATCCGTTCCGGGCAATGGCGGATACGAACTTCCTGCAGATCATCTTCTTTGCCATTCTCTTCGGAATAGCACTCACGATTCTCCCCGAGGGCCAACGAAGATCGGTACTCGATCTCCTCATTGCCGTGAACGACGCCATGATAGTACTCGTTAAGATGGTCATGAAAGTGGCCCCTTACGGCGTCTTCGCGTTAATCGCCGCCGTATCTGCTCAGTTTGGATACGGAGTATTGCTTACCCTTTTGAAGTATGTGGTCGTGACAATCGGAACGATGGCGGCGTTCGTGCTTGTCGCATATCCGCTATCCCTGCGGCTATCGGGCATGTCTCCGCTGTTCTTCTTCCGTAAGTATTACGAAGTGATGGTATTCGCTTTCTCGACATCCTCTAGCAACGCAACGCTCCCAATAAACCTTCAGGTCTCGGAGGATGACCTTGGCGTATCCAACGACGTAGCAGCCTTTGTGCTGCCCCTTGGGGCAACCGTCAACATGAACGGGACCGCCATATATCAGGGAGTTAGCACCATATTCATAGCACAAGTATTCGGCATAGATCTTGGGATAGGCGATCTGCTTACCGTGGTGCTAACTGCAACACTGGCATCAATTGGTGCTGCTGGAGTCCCAGGAATCGGCATGGTCACTTTGACGATTGTGCTGAACCAATTGGGTATACCGCTGGAGGGAATCGCACTTGTCGTAGGAGTCGAACGGATCCTCGACATGACGCGCACGGCTGTGAACGTCACCGGCGATACCACATGTGCCGTATGGGTTGCCAAAACGGAAGGAGAATTGAATACGCCGAAGCAGGTACCGGTCGAGAGTCCGATGGAGGGACGGGCTGAAGAAGTCTAGTCTCCCAAGGTGATACCCAACTCCCGAGCGGTGCGTATTTGGTCACAGTCCAGAGGCACCACGTGCGGTTTAGCAAATGCTTCGGTCAAAGGCACTGTGGTAACGTGCGGCGGATCGAACGCTACCATGTGTCCCAGCCTACCTTCCTCGACTGCCCTGACGGCTGCCGCCCCGAATCTCAACGCGAGCAGGCGGTCGAAGGTCGTCGGTGATCCACCCCTTTGGAGATGCCCCAAGGTGACAGTACGAGTTTCCTTGCCAGTATTGTCCTGAACGTACTCGGCAACGAGCTCGCATACCCCTCCCAATCTTTCCGTGCCACCGACTGCCGCCTCGGCCTGTACGACAGCCGAACCACCTTTGGGTACGGCACCTTCCGCAGCAACAATAATGCTATGGTGTCGGCCAAGCGCCTCTCTTTGACGGATCTTGTCGCACACCACATCTAGATCGAATGGGATTTCCGGAATGAGAATAGCGTGCGCAGTTCCCGCCAACCCAGCATGCAGAGCTATCCACCCTGCGTAACGTCCCATTACCTCTACAACCATTACCCTCTCGTGACTCTTGGCTGTGGAGACGATCTTGTCGATAGCGTCCGTCGCGGTGTTTACAGCCGTGTCAAAACCGAAGGTAGTCCACGTCCCACCCACGTCGTTGTCGATCGTCTTGGGGACGCCTACCACGGGGAGCCCCTTCTGCGCCAGGTCTGCCGCTATCCTCAAGGTGCCGTCTCCGCCGACGGCAATCACAGCCTTGATTCCCAGCAGCCTGGCCTTGTCGATCAGCTCGTCTGACCGGTCGGATTCTTCCCATTTACCGCCACCTGTCTGAGTGGGCCACCGGAAAGGGTCTCCTCTATTTGTCGTCCCCAGGATAGTCCCACCGACATTGGTCAGGCCACGCACGCTCTCTCGGTCGAGTGGTACAATCCGGGCGTCCCCAAGGAGCCCGCCGAACCCCTTCCGGACACCCAAGACCTCCCAACCGCGATTTAAGCCCCCTAGAACAACGGCCCTAATCACCGCGTTGAGCCCCGGCGCATCACCGCCCCCTGTTGACACGGCAACGCGAACGGAGCCGGAATAAACTCCATAGGCGCCTGTCATACTCGCGGATCCGAGCTTCCTAGTTGAATCGCTCTCGGATCAACTCCAGAACCTCTCCTGGCTCGGCGTGGCGCCCTAGTTTCTGCTTCGAAAAGATCAGCTCCCCATCAATAGTCACTTCGAACAGACCTCCCGATGCCTCGACCAGGTGTACATCCGCTGCAGGGTACGCATTTCTAATCTCGGCCGCCAGACTGGTGGCCCGTGGTCCGTAGTTTCAGACAACGCAATACTGAATATCAGCCTTCATCGATCCTCCGGAGCTATTGTCCAGCCTTAAAGTTAATGGTCCTCTTGACGCCGGGACCAAAATTCGCGACAGTCCGCCGCTTGAAGTTTTGCGCTCACAATACAACATTGCGGCCGCCAGCTAGGCAACCGAATATCCGAAAGTGGCATCCAGAAAGAAACCCTCGACCCGACCGGGGATCGTCCGCCTCGCCGTGGAGCTCGGCGGATTGGCTTTCTTTGCAGCGGCCGTAATTGCCCTTGTAACCCGGCCCGAGCTGCGCGGCGGCGCTTTCTCCCTTCAGCTAGTGATAATGGGAGCAGCGGCGGCGGCGAGCCGCCAGTTCGCAATATCCCTGCCTGGCAGAGGGGTAGCCTCGTTCGTCACCGGGGTTGCCCTGGCAGCTCTGTTGCTCAGGGGATGGCAGTTCGCAGTATTGATTGTCAGTGCAGGCATGCTCGCTGGCGAAATGGTGTTGCGCCGCCAGCGAATCTCAGATGCCCTGTCCATATCCGGCCACCTCGCCTTGTCTGTGGGTGCCGTCGGCCTGGCTTACACTGCGTTTGACGGAGCAACTGGGGTCGAATCTGTAGGCGTCGACAACCTCGTTCCCCTGGGCCTTGCCGTAGTGGCCGTCCCCATTGTCGTGAACGCCACGTACTACTTGGAGCTAGCTCTCTCCGGAATGGTCGCCTGGGTCGACGCGAAGTTGACCTTGCGGTGGGAAGCGGTCATGTCGCTGGCCGGTAGCGCATTGGCGATAGCGTGGGTGGGGCTGCTCACCGCGCAGGCTCCGACGATACCCTCCCTTGCCGTGGGCACAGCCTTTCTCGGTATCGGTTGGCTGGCTTACTGGGTAATTCAGGCTGGCGTGCGTGCCGATGAGCTGCGGTTGGTGCAAGGCCTGGCAGAGGCCTTGGCCTCTGAAGCCAACATCCACCGAAGTTTTGAGCGGGTCAAGGACCTAACGGGGCGCCTAGTCCCGTGGGAAAACATGGGCTTCGCTCGCCACGAGACAGCCCATAACGAGATGGTGATCCTAACGGATACAGGGGGCTCACAAGGACTCCGCTTTTCCGCCAGCAGCGGCATGATTGGGGAGGCAATCCGGAAGGGTCGGCCGATCGTCGCGAGCGCCATCAATGATGGAGACATGGTGCTACCCGAGGGTGAGGTGCCGGGCTCTGAAATCTTGATCCCGCTCTACCATTCGGACGAATTGGTGGGAGCTTGGAGTGTACGCCACTCTGACCCCGCAGTATACCGCAACGCAGACGGTCAGTTGTTGAATCTCCTCGCGCCGCAGCTTTCGCTCTCGCTTAGCCTCAGTTCGGCCGTCGACCCCCTGGTACGATCATCGGACCGCACCGCCCAGTACTTGGAGCAGTTGACGACGACGAGCGTACGTATTCAGGATGCAGCGCATTCGGCAGCACGCAGTGCAGCTGAAGCTGAAAAGGAGGCACGGCGTGCGGTCGAAAGGGCCGAACACGCGGTGAAGTCCATCCAGCGATTGGTGGAGGGGATCGGCAGCACGATGCGAGCCGGTACGGATACTCAGACAACCACACGTTCGGTCTCCCAGACCGTCATGGAGCTACACGACTCGAGCGGTAAGACAGTTGACCAATTGAGACATCTGGGAACTACCATCGAGGTTGGCGTTGCAGAGGTGGGGCACCTCAAAGAAGCAGCAGAAGACGTCGCGGATTTCTCGGAAACGATTGCCGTAATCGCGAACCAGACAAACCTGCTGGCCTTGAACGCAACTATCGAAGCGGCGCGCACCGGTCTTCAGGGAAAAGGGTTCGCAGTTGTGGCGGACGAGGTCAGAAAGCTTGCCGAGCAAAGCGCGGACGCCGCCAGAAGGATGGGCGGGAGCGCCCAGGATACGAGACGGGCGATCGACCGTGCGGCCCGGGTACTTGAGGATCTCGGAGGACAATTAGCGGAGTTGACGGAAGGTTCCGAACAGTGGGGAGCATCGCTGGGACACATTGTGGAAGTCGCGGAGGCGACCAGAAGGGCAGGTGAGCGGATGGTCGAGCTCCCACAGGAGAACCTCGACATTGCTGAAGAGACCAACCGCATATTAGAGGAAGCTCGATCCGCCGCAACCTCGTCGGCCAACGAAGCGTCCCAGCTGGCGAACGCTACCGCTGCCCAACTACCAGCAAATCAAGAACTTATCAGAAGTGGGGCCGAGTTGGCTCACCTGGCCCAGGAGCTTTCGCAGGCGACCCGCTTCCTGCATAACGACCCCACTGTCGACGAAAGCTCCGCTTAAGGGGAGATCCCAACCCGGCCCGACGAATGTGATGTCTGACGCAGACGCCAAACCGAGAACCATCATTATTGGTACCGGCTGGGAATGTTGCTGCACGACAGCTACATCTACAATAGCACTATAAGTGAGTTGCCTTAAATTCCTGTATGCAACGAGATACGGGTACACCAGAATGCGTCAGATAACGCTTGCGGCATGCCTGAGCTGGCTAATTGCGGCATCTGGATCTGCACAGACAGGGTCCGGAGGCCAAGTGGAACTCGGGATTCTAGGCACCGTCACCCAGTACGACGACAGTCTCAGCCTCAAACACCAGTTTGGTGGCGGAGGCCGGATTGGTTTGTTCCTTACTCGTGTGTTTGCACTTGAAGTGAACGGTGATTACACCGTAACAGAACAGAAGGTGACTGGGAGCCGTGTCAGGGTCGCCAGACTGGCGGCCGATCTCGTTGCTTACGGACATGTCACCTCGTGGAACGCCTTCTATCTCGGCGCCGGTTACGAACGACAGTACTACCGGGGCGCGGTTTACAGCGATGAAGGAGCCCTCAACGCGTTGGTGGGCAATCGAATCTCACTGGGCGGTAGGGCAGCGCTGAGACTCGAAGGCCGTGGGTCATTTGCGCCCGCCGGCAAATTCCGCGTTGTCAACCTGAGTGCAGCTGCGGGCGTTTCGATTTTTGCGTTCGGAGGCCCACCACGAGACTCGGACATGGACCTGGTTCCTGACAAGCGTGACCTCTGTCCAGGTACACCACAGGGAGTAACCGTCGACCAACAGGGCTGTCCATTGGACAGCGACGGGGATCGAGTCTTCGACGGACCGGACGCATGTCCTGGGACACCGACGGGAGCAAGCGTGGATGAACGGGGCTGTCCGGCAGACGCAGACACGGACGGAGTCTTCGACGGAATCGATATCTGCCCTGACACTCCGGCTGGCGCCATCGTGGATTCGACCGGCTGCCCGGCGGATTCCGACCAGGACGGCGTACTCGACGGACCCGACCAATGCCCCGACACGCCACAAGGAGCCGACGTCAATGCCATTGGCTGCCCGCTGGACACCGATGCCGATGGCATCCTAGATGGCCTGGACCTATGTCCAGCCACGCCAGCTGGTGTGGCTGTGGACGAAACCGGCTGTCCCACGGACGGAGATCTCGACGGCGTCTTGGACAGTGCAGATCAGTGCCCCAACACTGCGCCAAACACGCCAGTGGATGAGCGGGGCTGCGCCCTGACGGACTCCGATGGCGACGGCGTGCCCGACCCCCGTGACAACTGCCCGAATACGGCTCCAGGGCACCCGGTAGACGAAGTCGGATGCCCGGTGCTGTTCATCATCGAGCAAGGGGAATTCGTCACCCAACAAGGTGAACGAGGCCCCTTGGTGCTGAGAGGTGTCAATTTCGAGACCAGCCGATCGAGGTTGACCCAGGAATCGTATGCCATTCTCGACCTCGTGGCTGCATCCTTGGTCGAGTATCCAGACGTGCGTATCGAGGTCGCTGGTCACACTGATGCGACCGGCACCGACGCGATCAACAACCCGCTGTCCTTAGCGCGTGCCCGGTCTGTAATGGCTTATTTGGCCCAGCTCGACAATCACATCGGCCCGAAATAGTGCGGTTCTCATTCGTCCGGCAGCACGCTGTCAAAGTGAGCGTATGAAGCAGACTCTCACAGTATCGTTCGTCATACTCTACGCAGGCAGCCTTGCTGCGCAGCAGGACGAGCGCACTTCATGGACCGACCTTTATCGGGGAGACCTGCGACCCAACTATGTTGCGGAGATCATGCCTCACGGCGCCGCCTCCATACAACTGCCGCCGCCGCCACCAGGAAGACCGCCCGCGGTAGTCAAGGGCATCTACATCAATGCATGGGGATTCGGGTCCAGGAAGTTCTACGACTTGGTGGCCCTTGCGGACACGACCGAGATAAACGCCTTTGTAATCGACGTAAAAGACGGGACCGGCTACCTGACATACCGGTCGAGTGTCCCGACGGCGGTGGCCATCGGCGCCAACCGACTGCCTCGGGTTAAGGATGTTCGAGAGCGCCTGGCCGTGCTGCGCGCCCACGGGATCCATCCGATCGCGCGGATTGTTGTGGCAAAAGACCCGTTGCTTGCGAAGCACAAGCCGGGGTGGTCCGTGCGGGACACTGGCGGCGGAACTTGGGAGGACCGGTTTGGCGACGCGTGGGTTGACGCGTACCGAGATTCAGTCTGGATCTACGCGGCCGACATCGCAGCGGAAGCGGTGCTGATGGGATTCCGTGAGATCCAGTTTGACTACGTGCGATTCCCCGACGAACCAGCTGAGTTGCTTGCTCGCGCCAGGTTCCCTGCGCGGCAACGGGGGGAGTCGCGACGAGCCGGAATAAGGCGCAATCTACAACTGGCACGAGACCGCCTCGAGCCGCTCGGCATTCCTTTCACACTAGACGTGTTTGGTTTGGCCACTAGCGCAACGAACGACTTGGGAATCGGACAGTACTGGGAGGACGTGCTAGCCGTTGCCGACGTCGTACTGCCGATGGTTTACCCCAGTCATTACTATCGCGGGGCGTATGGTCTCGCATGGCCGAACGCCGAACCATACGAAACAGTCCGACGTGCTCTAGCCGACGGCATGCGACGGGCGTCGAGCATCCAAGGCGCCGCAACGATCAGACCATTCTTGCAGTCATTCTCCATCCGCAGAGTGCGCTACACTGCCGCAGAGGTCAGAGCGGAGATCAATGCCGTCGAAGAGCTAGGGTTGACCGATTGGATACTCTGGAACGCCAGTGGACGTTACCCGGCAGCAGCGTTTAGAAGCAATGGAAGGTCAAGCGCTGTGGCCACAAGACCTTGAAACTGCCGCTCTTCAATCTCAGTTCCAAGCTGTTATGTAGCCTGCAATGGCGCTCGCTGCCGTTGTGTACGGGCTTGCTAGGTACAGTTGCCCCGGACCTGAGCGACCTGGAAAGTTCCGATTAATCGCACTCAGGGTGACCGTCTCCCGATCGTAGGAGACGCCAGGGCCAGCGTTGATGCATGCTCCACAGGATGGCTCGATGAACTGAGCACCAACATCGCGGAACAATTTGAGGTACCCCCGATCTTCACAGTACTGCTTCACTTCTTGTGAGCCGCATTGGATAAAGCAGTGCACCTCGGGATGGACGCTTTGACCATTCTGTCGAGCTTGGTCAAAGACACGCGCATACATGTCCATGTCAGATTTCTTGCCCGCAGTGCAGGACCCAGCGTATGCAATGTCTATCTTGACAGGGTCACCTAGCTCCTCGATAAATAGACCGTTCCCTGGGTCCCCGGGGAGAGCCACGAGCGGACGTAAATCAGATGCCTCGAAGTCGATCACTTCCTCATAGTTAGCGCCTTCATCCGAATACAGCCCGTCGAACGATTTGCGGACTTCGTCGGCATCTAGGTGCCGCTCTCGCACCAAGTATTCCACCACTGGCTCATCGGGTCGGATTATACCGGTGAACGCACCTACCTCAGCAGCCATGTTTGTCATGGTCGCCCGCTCATCCACCGACAACTCCTCAACTGCTTCGCCTGCGTATTCGACGATCTTACCGATCGCATTACCATTCTTCACGTAGGGGTGACGCAGAATCTGTAGCATGAAATCCTTCGCAGTCACGTTGTGCGGCTTGCCGCCCGACACCCGAATCAGCACAGACGGGGGCACTTTGAGTCGCACATCCTTGGTGAGCCACGAATTGAATATCGCCGTCGTACCGACTCCAAATGCAACTGATCCTATAGCACCCGCGTGCGGAGTATGCGAATCGCTGCCGATAATGAGGTGGCCCGGAAGAGCATGTTGCTCGAGGATCTTGGAATGGCAGATCGCCTCGGACCCCCTCGCCCTCATGTCTTGAGCGGAACGCGGCAGTTCACCGTACAGCTTGACTGACTGTTTTTCAGCAAACTCCTCTTGCTTTCTCTTCAGCTCCAGCGCGACATCCAGCAAGCCCTGGGCCTTGCGCTGATCCGTCATCGCGATGTCGAGAAACGTCAGATGGTCACGGAATAGGAATACGGAATCGGGATCGGCAATGCGTTCTTCGGAACCTACGAAGTGTTCCCAGAAGATTGCCGCCATGGGAGTCACGTACTCGTGACTGAACCGTATGTCGGTACGTACGAAGCCTTCATTGCCCGGCGCGATGTAAGGGATGCCGACAGCATCCTGTGCAAGATCGCGCACCCAGTGACGTGCGATGATCTTCTCACCCAGCGTCATCGGCCGTGCCGATGTTGTGACGACTGGCGGCTTCACCTTCCCTTGGAGGCGGGCCACGTTGTATTCAAATAGACCACCGTGTCGAACTACCTCTTTCGTGATAGCGCCTTCCCCTTTAGTGAACGCGGACAGCGGAATGGGATCGCCGCTCCTGATCATCTCGATCAGGGAAAAATTGGTGCTCGTCAGAATACCTAGGTTTTGACAGTTCTCGCGATAGATGCGTTCGATGTTTTCAGCGACGACAACCCGGATCCCGGCGCACTTCTCCGCGTAAGGAGACTGTTCTCGCGACGATCCCTTGCCGCGCCGTTTGCCACTGACGGAGCAGACGAATCCACCGTTCTTGACCGCACCACGGGTTACGGGGAACTCGTCTCCAGCCTTGAGCCCCAGGTACGGGAACTCACCCAACGTTTCGTCATAGTAGTAGCAGATGTACGCCGGGGTGATCTCGTCTGTCGAAATATCGTCGCGCAGGTCGATGTCGTTTGGCCAGCCCAAATCGTGTCCTTCCAGCTGTCGCCGGATCAGATCAGGATCGTCGACCAGATACAGAATGCGTCCTTCCAGCTGCAGCTTGTCAGGTAGCGTGGTTACAGGACGCTCTAGCAACGTTTCGGTCATGGTTGGAACATGATTGCTCACTCCCACCCAAGCAACCTCGTGGATACTATTCCATGATGAGGGACACCATGAGCGGGTTGGTCGCAAACCCTGTTGTGAAGTCAGCGTTCCTGTTCGCTATGACGGCCGCGAACGCGACCGCAGTGGCATCTCAGTCCAGTAGAGCTGCTTCGTTTTCGGGAGACGACCCCATCGTCTATGCCATCGATCTTGCCGGTAGAGACCATGGTAGCTTCCGCTTGGAAGGCACGCGTGCCGTGGACTGGGAAGACATCGCCCTTTCCAGATGCCCGGCGCGAGTTGGACCAGGTGACTGCCTGTACATAGCAGACACTGGGGACAATGAAGAGCGACGCCAGTCGGTGGCGATCTATGTGGTCCGTGAACCGAACCCTGCTGAGTTTCCGGCCAGCGGAACTGCCGTGGCTAATGTCGCTCACGTAATCAAGGTGCGCTACCTCGAAGGACCGCAGGACGTGGAGGCCCTTGGCGTTGATCGTGACGGTACGTTACTGCTTATCACGAAAGGAGGAAATCACAGCTCTAATGTTTATTGGGTTCAACCCTCAGCCGACGGCGGGACTATTGCCGCGCTTGCCTCAGAATCACTCCCAATCGAACAGCATCAAAGACTCGATCGAATGGTAACTGCGGCGGCGATCTCGCCCGATGGTAGCTTGCTGGCGGTGCGGACCTACACCGAGCTGTTCTTCTTCAGAATCCACACGGACGGTAGCCGCCTGCTACACCAGCTGGGACCACCGTGCTGGATCGGCATGCAGCAGATCCAGGGTGAATCTGTCGATTTCCTGGACCACGAGTGGGTGGTGTTGACCAGCGAAGCCGTGTTCGGCCGGCCAGGGACGATCGCGAAAGCAAGATGTGAATCAGCTACCGTGCCCAAGTGAGCCGCGCGCGCGCTATATCAGCCAGGCCACAGCTCGGGCTCAGTCCCGAGGCACTGGCCGAATGGCGTCCAAAACGGTAACTTCTCGCGCGCCCACGCCGGATTCGTGCTTAGAACAGAGGTACTATCCTGGAACTGTCCGGATCACACACCGTCCCCGTCACCTGGATCCGCGAGAATTCGGGCCCTTCGATCCGGTGGCGCACCGTAAGTGACATTCTGCCACCAGGTTCCGCTACCGAGGCCGACATGGTGGCCCTGCGGCGCGAGGTAGAGCAGTACAAGTTGGTCAAGCAGACTGCCAAGAAGCAGCGCAGCAATGGATCCTGGAGCGGCAACATGCTCGGGATCGCGCCATCAAAGGCTCAGGGTATAAAAGATGTCGGTACAGTGGCTCAATACCGGCACTTGTTGGAACTGGGGCTGTCGCGATCGCAAAGACCACTTCGACTAGCAGAGCGTCTGTTTCACAGGGTCTTGTCGCGCGACAACGATCCGTCGCTGCTGTTCGAGTACCAAAAGCATGCAAAGACAAACCCAGATTTGGGCGACTGGGCCCGTAACCTAATGCGGGAAGCCGTCACAGCGGGCCTCGCGCAGGCCGGCAAGAACGAGGATCCGCGTGTCAGGGGGTCAGCTCACCGAATCCTGAGCCAGGTGTCACAGTTCTTGCGGAGCGAAATCGCTGATAAGCCCATTGTGAGGAAGGGTTCCCGCAATATTCTGCATCCCGATGCGCGGCCTCCCACAGTATTCTCGGTGGCGATGTTGGCGCACCTGCCGCGCCTTCAGCGAGAGCGCGCAGGATTCGTGGAGCGGTTGGGGGCTTTCATTACACGGCCTGCAGCGAAGAAGACTTACGTAATCCAGATCGGCAAGAAGGTGGTCAAGCCAACTTTCCACCTCTTGGGAGACCCACTCCACGCCGACAGCGCTGGAAACGCGAAAGACATCCCGTTCGCACTCCACTGGCTCGAAATTCTGGCCCGGCTTGGATTACTGGAGGAATCACCGACGGCGGTGAGAATCCTAGGGCGGCTTCTCAAGGACTGCGACGAGAGCGGCGTGTGGAGCCCCAAAAACTTGAGGGCGGTGCCAAAGAGCGCATCCGGACTGGCCGATTTTGCCTTCCCCCTTGAAGCCGATACCCGCTCGGCAGAGGGCAAAAAGGCAGACGTGACGTTCAGACTGGCGTTGATTGCCAGACTGGCTGGCTGGAACTTGGAGTACAGCTAGGGACGTCGCGCTGCATTCACGGCCAGATCCGGCATTGCGTCACCGGCAGTGGTATAGTAGTAGTATTAACTACTCCTATGCCCATAGACCTCGTCCCCTTCGGATTCACACCCACCGAGTCATTGGTCTATACCGCTCTGATTAGTAGCGGACCGACGTCAGCCTACCTCCTTTCTAAGACAGTTGGTGTAGCCCGGGCCAACGTATACCAGGCGCTGAACGGCCTTGTAACCAAGGGCGTTGCCCGCCGCGTATCCGACAGCCCGCAGGTGTTTAGGCCCATTGGCCCACCCGCATTGCTAGCGATGGTTTCGGAGCGTGAGGCGGCCAAGCTCGATCTGCTCGAATCCCAGGTCGCGGCCCACGATCAACCGGGCGCGGAGACCACCTTTGCCTTCGCGAGCGAGCGGTCGTTCAGGGAACTGGCACTCCGGTCAGCGGTCCGAGCACCTCAAGTGTCGTGCGTTGCGACGGGTGCTGTGCTGAGTGGCCTCAATCCGATTTGGCGGAAACGCCTTGCGGACGGGGCAGTAACTCGCCTTTGGGGTATCGGCGCCTTACAGCAGGACCTCTCTATAGCGCCATCCGGCAACGTGGAGCACGCGACAGTGGCAAAGTACTTCAGTGCGAACCCGGTCCTGTTGCTCACGCCGGACGCAGCCATTGTAGGTCGCGAGGCCGAGGGGGAAGAGCTTCAAGGCTACTGGTCTTCAGACTCACTTTGGATTGGTGCCATTCAGGGTGTGGTGGACGCGATCACGAGGGCTTGACCGCTCCGGCTTTCGCCGCCAGCTTACTGTTTTCAACCAAACGGTTGAGATGTGCCGAAGTCAGCCGGTCTGAGTCGAAGAAACAGAATCGAGGAAGCAGCTCGGGTTGAGTTTGCAGAATGCGGGTACTCGGGAGCGCGAGTGCAACGGATCGCCGAGCGGGCACGGGTAAACAAACAGCTTCTCTTCTATTATTTCGGTTCCAAAGCCGGGCTGTATCGGTCTGTCATGGAGGACGACGCTGGAGATCTTTGCGCCCCTTCGAGCATGGCTAATACAGAGAGCCTAGCAACGAGAATGCTTCGGCGGGAACTCGAGCAGATATACGACGATTTGGTGGACCGACCTCACCTAATCAAACTCCTGCTGCTGGACGCAACACATGAAGAGCTGGCGCGGGAACTCGCTGGGATGATCGTCACTAACCTGGTCACGCGGATATCTGCGACCATCACGCGGGGTCAGGCCGCCGGCAATTTCCGGGACAGCTGCGATCCTAATGCACTAGCTCGACAAGCGGTCAGCCTGGTGCTGGGACATCTGGCCCTAGAAGGCATGTGGGACAACGGCCCTGCGGAGCTACGCAGGGCCGAGTCGCTGGACGGAATCTGTGGACTGTTACTGCGCGGGTTGCAGTGGTAGCTCACATCAGTGGTGGGTGACTGCCAAGCCTACATCGCCCGCTTGTTGTTGACCGGGCTCTCTTTTTGTCGCCGCGTCCGAGCCCTTGGCCAAGGCGATCTCAAGTACGTCAGCCAGGCTCTCCACGGGATGCACTGTTATTCGCCGGCGTTCCTCTTCACTCAGATCTTCCAGGTCCGGTATGTTCTGTTTGGGAAGTATCACCGTGGTGACGCCGGCACGGCTCGCCCCTAGCACCTTCTCCTTGACGCCGCCTATGGGAAGAACTCTGCCGGAAAGCGTCACTTCGCCAGTCATGGCCACGTCGTGCCGCACAGGTACTCCCGACATCCGGCTCACGAGAGCGGTTGCCATTGTTACTCCTGCAGATGGACCGTCCTTGGGAATGGCTCCCGCCGGCACATGTATGTGTATGTCCTGACCAGAGTACTTGTCGGCCGTGATGCCGAGTTCCGCGGCATGAGACTTGGCATACGATAGTGCAGCCTGCGCAGATTCCTTCATGACATCGCCCAGCTGGCCGGTGAGTACCAACGAGTCCTTCCCAGCCATTGTGCTCGCCTCAACGAACATGATGTCGCCGCCTGCCGGTGCGTAATACATGCCCGTCGCGATCCCTATCTGATCCACAGCCGCCGCGGTTTCCGGATGTACAGTGGGTCGGCCGATCAGGTCACGGACGTTGTCTTGGTCCACGGCCAATGATGCGACCTCGCGGGCAGCTATCTTCCGCGCAACCTTGCGTGCGACCTTGCCCAGTTCCCGTTCGAGCTGCCTAACTCCCGCTTCACGAGTGTATCCGGAGATCACCGTTTTGATCGCGTCGTCCACGATTGTCAGTTGTTCGAACGTTAGTCCAGCTTCCCTTGTCTGACGCGGAGTCAGGTATTGCCGCGCGATCGCGAGTTTTTCTGCCTCGGTATAGCCCGAAAACTCAACGAGCTCCATACGATCGAGCAGCGGGGGAGGAATGTTTGGAATAAAGTTAGCGGTCGCAATGAACATCACCTCGGATAGATCAAAAGGAATACCGAGGTAATGATCGGTGAAAGAATCGTTCTGCGCCGGGTCGAGGACCTCAAGCAACGCCGACGCGGGGTCGCCCTGGAAAGACACACCAAGTTTGTCCACTTCATCCAGCAAGAATACCGGGTTCTTGGTTCCAGCACGTTTGAGCCCGTCCATGATCCGGCCCGGCATCGCACCCACATATGTTCGCCTGTGACCTCTTATGTCCGCCTCATCGCGAGCCCCACCGAGAGCTATCCTGACGTACTTGCGACCCATGGCTCTCGCTATCGATTTCGCCACGGACGTCTTACCGGTACCGGGAGGACCGGCAAACAGGAGGATCGTACCACGCGGACGTCTGTCGTCTTCGTTGCCCAGTGGTTCGTCACCATTCGATCGTTGACTCTTGAGGTGTCTAACTGCCAAGTATTCTAGCACCCGATCCTTGACGTCTTTCAAACCATAGTGATCCTCGTCCAGTACTGTCTCAGCCCTGCTTAGATCGAGGTCATCGTCGGTGCGTTCGTTCCACGGAAGTTCTACGACCGTTTCGAGAAATGTCCGGATGACTTGCGCCTCCATGGACTCCTTGGGCGTACGATCGAGGCGGCTCAACTCCCTGTTGAGTTCCTTGCGAGCTTCTTCTGAAAGCTCGAGCGTTTCGATACGTTCACGGAGTTCATCGACGTCCGCGCTCTCGTCTTCGTCACCCAGTTCCCTGCGAATAGCCTTCAGCTGTTCCCGCAAGAACATTTCCCGTTGCCGCTCTCCAAGCTCTTCCTGCACCTTCGACTTGATCTCGGCTTGCGCTTTGAGCAGGCCGATCTGCCGCTGAACGTGCAGCAGGACGCGGCGCAAACGCTCTTCCACACCTAACGTCTCCAACAACCCTTGGCGCTCCTGCGAAGCTATGTCCAAGTAGCCCGCAACGAGGTCGGCAAAGCGTCCGGGGTCCTCTTCGCCATCCAGAACTTGCTGGACCACTTCCTCTGGAATGCCTGTCTTTTCGCCCAACTCTGCGGCTCGTTCTCTCACCTCCCTATCCAGAGCCACGAACGCGGCGCTCTCGGCATCGATTGGATCCAAATCTGGAGCCTCCTGCACGACAGCCTCCAGATAGTCTTGACGGGAATTGTACTGGAGGACTGCCCCTCTATGCTCACCATGCAACAGCAGCTGCACGCCCCCAAGCCCTCTTTGCAGTTGGCCGATCCGGGCAACCGTACCCATCGTGTATAAGCCCTCAGGCTTCACCTCTTCCTTATCCTCCCGCTGGCAAACCGCAAACACCACGCGCTCTTCCTCTTCATTCTTGAGAGCAGCTTCGATAGCCGCCAGGGTTCTGGGCCGTCCGGCTCCTATTGGAGCAGTTACCCCTGGGAACAAGACCAATCCGCGCAGCGGCAACACCGGCAGTCGCCTGCGAACCATCCGCTTTTCATTCATTCTGACTAGCCTCACTGGACCCGTAGCCACTAAATAAACTTGGACAAAGATCGTCACGGACCGGACACGCAACCGCTATGCCCGCGTTAACCGCCCTTTTGACCTCAATAACACTCGATTTGCACTAACGTTCCGGCCAGTGCGGCGTGACAGGCAGACATTTCACTGCCAATATGACAGCCAAGGCGGCGCGGAACGTCGACTCGCGGGAAAGTACCGGAGCGACTTTGGGGGCTCGGGGAGCGATATTCAGAAGGGCTTTCAACTCGGATTCGGTTAGTTGCTCCAGCAGCCCCGCTCGGGTCGTCACCTCACGCGCGGGCTCCGAATTGTCCGACTCGCAAGTGAACCGAATGATGTCCGCCGGTTCCGGGAACGAGCTCTTGGATTTCCTAGTTGCGATCATGCCGGACGTCCTGCCCACCCGCTCGGCGGCCCAGCGTCGACCCGCATCATCAGTCAGCCAGCGCATGCATCCCCATCTATTGCGGTTACCTAGCAGTTGCCACTGGTAAATACCAGGGTTAATCTACGCTCGGTTCATACCATACGCTACATGGACGAGGCACAACTGGGACCTCTGGCTGCACGGCTAGCCGATACCCTGGCCGGTTCCTACGTTATCGAAGGGGAAATCGGACGGGGCGGCATGGGCGTGGTGTTTAGCGCCCGTGACCTCAAGCTCAAGCGGCGTGTTGCCATCAAGCTACTCCCGCCAGAACTCGCTTTTCGCCAGGAGATCAAGAAACGGTTCATCCGCGAAGCACAGACCGCGGCTCGCCTTTCCCATCCTCATATCGTTCCGATTCACACCGTAGGTGAGGACAATGAACTCGTCTACTTCGTGATGGGTTACGTCGATGGAGAGTCGCTCGCCCAGCGGCTCCGCCGACGAGGGCGGCTGCCGGTCGAAGAATCGCGGCGCATAATGAAGGAAACCGCCGACGCATTGGGCCTGGCGCATGCAACCGGGATCATACACCGCGACATCAAGCCTGATAATATCCTGCTGGAGGGGACTCGCCGCCGAGTGATGGTAACGGATTTTGGTATCGCCAAGGCTCTGTCAGAGGCCGGAGCAGGGACCCTCACAGGTACGGGAGTCGCACTGGGGACCCCGACGTACATGAGCCCCGAGCAGGCGGCTGGTGAGAGCGAGATTGACGCACGCAGCGATATCTACTGTTTGGGGGTAGTGGCCTTCGAGATGCTGTCTGGAAAGCCACCGTTCCGAGCCCCGACCGTACCGGGCGTGTTGATGAAGCAAATCACCGAGCCACCACCAGATTTGATCAAGCTGCGTTCCGAAGTACCCGAGGAACTGGCCGGGACGGTGATGCGTTGCCTGGAGAAGGATCCTGAAAACCGATGGCCAACAGCAGATGCTCTGAGACGTGCTCTCGAAAGCCGCTCGTCGGGGCCATACCGACCACGCTCCTCGGCGTCTCGCCGGCCCAGCGGATCTAGGGCGCAACCACCGGCAAGAAGATCGCGTCCGGAGCCCCGGGATTGGGGAGAGTGGTGGGACGATCGCCAGAAGCGACCGGAACGAGACCGGTCGCGGACGCGCCCTCCGGCGCGGCAGCGACCGCGCCAACCGCCCAAGCCAGCTGAGGCAGCTGACACTGAGCCCGGGATTGTCCGGAAGTTCCGTTCCAATTTTGCTTCGTACGTTTCGGTGAACGGTGGTCTGCTGTTACTCAACATCGTGACTGTTGGACTCGACAACCCGTGGTTTCTTTTTCCGGCAATTGGCTGGGGAATCGGACTCGCATCACAGTACGGGAAGTTGTGGGCCGAAGGTTACAGCATGAGGGATGTGCTCAATCCACCTCCGGCTAAGGACGCGCTGCCCGTCGCGGGCGGAGCGAGTGCAGTTGCACCCCGACTCCCCCCACCCACTGCGGACGAATTCGGCAAGTACGCCGAACCAATGGCGCAAATGAGAAAGGACCGCGGTGCGATAGTCCAGGTGGTCGCGAAGTTGCCGGAAGCCGACCGCGATATGCTGCCTGACGTCGTCCAAACAGTGGACCAGTTGATGGAGCGTGCTGCCGATCTCGCGCGGACTCTACACCACATGGAAGGCAATGTGGACAACAGCCAGCTCGCTGAACTGGAAGCACGGATCGAGAAGCTCCGTGCGGAAGCAACCGAACCAGATAGTGATCGTAGGATATCATTGCTGGAGAAACAACGCGATTCGCTCGCCGAACTAGTAAAAAGGCGTGACGGTGTAGAGTCGCAATTTGAGTCCTGCGTGCTCGCCGTGCAGAACATGCGCTTCGATCTGTTGCGCTTACGTTCCGCTGGAGTGTCGGCCGTACTGGCAGACCTGACTTCAGCCACCCAACAAGCCCGCGCTCTGCGGATTGACGTAGAGGCAGCACTAGGCGCTGCCGGTGAGATCAGAGAGGCACTGGGCGGAAGTCCGAACTGACCGACGACATCGTATCAGAACTCACAGACTTCCTTGATCGCGGAGGCCACGTCTTCGGTCTGCGGCAGGATGACGTCCTCCAGCTGTGGACTGTAAGCAACGAAGGTATCCGTCGCAGCTACCCGCCTCACCGGCGCATCGAGCCAGGCGAAGTGCTCGTCGGCTATCCTGGCAGCCAACTCAGCGCCGTAGCCCCAGGACATAGAATCCTCATAGGCGACAATCACCCGGTTGGTCTTCCTTACCGACGTTCCGATGGTATCCCAGTCGACCGGGCTGAGCGAGCGGAGGTCGATCACTTCTACACTCAAGCCGAGCAACTCTTCAACTTGCTTCGCAGCCTGCAGTGTCCGCTGCAACACGGCACCATATGTGAGAACAGTTACATCGTTCCCCTCACGTACCGCTCTTGCCTTCCCAAACGGAATCATGTAATCGGGACCCGGATACGTTCCCTTGTTGTAGGTCTGTCGGTAAAGATGTTTGTGTTCGAGAAACATGACCGGATCGTCGCAACGAATTGCGGTTCGTAACAGTCCATTCGCATCTAACGCTGTCGCAGGGCACACGACTCTAAGGCCAGGTATGCTAGTATACACAGCGGCGCCAGTCTGCGAGTGATAGATCGCCCCACCCCTGAGGTATCCACCGTATGTCACGCGGACAACTACCGGCGCATTGAAGGCGCCATTGCTTCTCCACCTGATCAGCGCGAGTTCATTACGGATCTGATGGTATGCCGGCCAAATGTAGTCGAAAAACTGAATCTCCACGACCGGCTTGATTCCGCGCATGGCTAGTCCGATGGCCCGCCCTACAATGTTGGCTTCAGCCAGGGGGGCATTGTACACACGATCAGAGCCAAATTGCTTCTGCAATCCCCAGGTGACTTTGAAGACACCACCCTTACCCTTGACGCGCTCTATGTGTTCGTCCCGCGACACATCTGCAATATCTTGTCCAAAGACTACGATCGTCGGATCCCGCGTCATCTCGTCCCTGAGACATCTGTTTAGCAGATCCACCATCGTCACAGGGTCGCCAACAAACTGAGGATTGTCCTCCGTGTCAAATTGTTCGCTGGTTGCGTCCACTTCTTCCGAATACACATGGAGGTAGACACTATCACGCGACGGCTGCTGCGATGCTAGTGCAACATCCGCAGCCAAATTCACGGCCTCGTCTGCCTTCGACTTGATCTCGCCTATCTCCCTCTCAGTGGCGATCCCCTCATTGATGAGCCGCAACGGGAATGTTGTTACTGGATCCCTCATCGCTTCTTCCTCGCGCTCCTCCGGAGGCTTGTACATTACCTCATCGTCCGATAGGGAATGTGAGTATGGTCGTATCACATGTGCGTGAATCAAGGCTGGACCCTTGCGAGAGCGACAGTGGGAGGTGGCCCTGGACAGCACATCGTAGGATGCCACTGGATCGCATCCATCCACCTCTTCGACGTAGAGGTTAGGAAAAGCCCTCGCCAATTTTGATATAGATCCGCCAGCAGTTTGTACATCTACTGGGACTGATATGGCATACCCGTTGTCCTCAATCAAGAAGAGCACCGGTAGTCTCAGATTGCATGCACTGTTGAGAGCTTCCCAAAATTCACCTTCGCTAGTCGTTCCATCGCCTGCAGAACAGAAGACTACTTCGTCGCGCTTCGTAGCACGTTCCAGATCTGTAATTCCCTCTATCCTGTTATAGCGCAACCATGCCTCGGCGCTGCCCACGGCATGCAGAAACTGTGTCCCCGTGGGACTCGATGATGTAACAATGTTCAAGTCTTTGTGTCCCCAGTGGGACGGCATCTGGCGGCCACCTGAATTGGGATCATCCGAGGCTGCAACCGCTGCAAGAAGCATTTCGGTGGCAGTCATGCCTAGCGTCAGGCAAAGCGCTCGGTCGCGGTAGTACGGGTAGAACCAATCGTACCCTGCCTTCAACACCTCCCCGGCCGCCACCAGTACAGCCTCGTGACCCGCACCGGAGATCTGGAAGAAGATCTTGTTCTGGCGTTTCAGCTGAATCTCTTTGTCATCGATCCGGCGGGACATATAGATGAACTCGTACATCTCAAGGAGCTTGTCCTTGCCGAGCCGAGTTGTACGCGGTTGTGGCACTTTGGGATGCGTGTTCGTCTGAGTTGGCATGTCGGAATTCTAACTGGTCGAGTCGCCTCAAGGCCGATGTTTGGCTGCTACTGCTACTTTCCGGTTACAGCGCGGACAAGATCATCTCGCAAACCTTGTAATCTTCTTCAATGTTTGCAGCTTCTTCATGGCCGACTCCGCCGGAGACGCTTCATTCGAGGCATAGAGAGCATCGCGCACGTCGAGGAGAACCTCGAGAATTAGTTGCTCCCGTTGAAATGAAGCGTCTAGATCCATCATCCTTGCTTCATCCTCGGCCTTCTTCGCACGTTCGTACGCTTCTCTGTAAATTTTCTCCAGATTTTCCAGGATTCGCTCTCGTGAACGCACCGACATGGCAACTCCGATCTCGTCCAAAGACTAGTAGTGGGTAGTGCACAGAAGGCCGACCTGAAGCGCAAAGCCATCTATGAGCGAGATGGGTATCGCTGCGTGTACTGCGGCCGCGTGTTTGACGCTACCTCACTTACGCTGGACCACGTCCAGCCCCGTGTGAAGCGAGGCGACCACTCACCCGGTAATCTCGTGACTGCCTGCGCCCGATGCAACTCCGAAAAAGGCAGCCGCCCAGCCTGGGACTGGCTCGCCGATCGGCCAGAGGAACGGGCGAATTTCCTACGTTACGCCGTACACGTGTGGGCACGCCTGAGGAAAGCCGTACAGGACGCCGCCGACGGCGAACGTTCTCAAGCTTCGTAGCTCAAAAGGACCAAGCCACTCGGCACCTTGGGCATGAAGTAGGTTGCCTTCTGCGGCATTACGGCACCGGAGTCGGACACGGCCAGCACCTCCTCCACAGAGGTGGGGTTGAGCAGCACTCCGGCCGCTGCATGTGCTTCCGCCACCTCGTCGATGACGTGACTGGAATCCGCAGAGTATCCAAGCTGCCCACCCTTGCCAGCCGCAGTGAGGAGACGCTTCACTACCAGTTCATCAACTCGAGCGACCCCCAGCGATGCTATGGCAGGCTCATTTGCGAAGGGTAGGTCCCCGAGCTTTGCTCCCGGCTTGAGTAATAGGGCTACGGCGTTTCCTGTCCGTCGCACAAGGATGCACGCAGTGCCCCTATTCTCGAGTTCCGCGAGGTGATCAGCATAATTGACCTCCGCCGGCAGTTCATGAATCTGGAACCTCTCACAGGTCCTCGACTATCTCATCGTCGTTGATCGGATCGCCATATATGAGACGGTGAGTCGGCAGCACAATCAGCCCCGGGTCACCCAGTGGCACGATCAAACCCAACGTGCGGTCAGCCAACGGGTTCTCTTCTCGATAGGCGATGGCCGTTTCGTACCTG
>JARRLJ010000009.1:0-11944 GCA_037387025.1 Gemmatimonadales bacterium | reverse complement strand
GCACTCGACTCATGTCACTTCCTGCCTCTTAACGAATTGCCCTAACACCGCCGCGATGACAGCGCCGGTGATTCCGTTGCGCACAAGCTCCAGAAGCGGGTCGACAACGGTCGCAGTGAGATCCGAGTGTTCTCATGAGAACTCCCTCGCCTCGGTGACGCGCTTCGTAACTGCAATCACGCCGGTCCACATATCCCCATATGCAACGCCGGTCGCGTAACCTCGCAACGGCCTTGCAAGACGTTTTCGTTGTGCAAGTCTGAGGTGAGACAGAGTGCTGTCGTGGGGCAAGTCCGCGCGGGCGAGTTATGCTGCGAAGTTCGAGCGACACAACACGACTTCCGGCCCTTACGGCGAATGTCGCAGGCGAGGTATGCTGTGGCCATCCCGCCGCTGCCGATCTCCCGCTGGATCGTATAACGATCGACCAGCGCGGCTTTCAAGCGGTCCAAGTGGGCAGACACGCTCAAGTACTCCGTTGTCCGTAGCGCGTACAACAATACCGCGTGGGCCGTGAGATTGCGAACCGTGCTTGTGAAGAAAATCACAAGATTGACGGGGAGCGGAAAGCAGGGAGCGGGGAGCGGAGTGTTTGCCCTTTCTGGTCTCCCGTATCCATCCCACATTCGATAGAGGATTCCCCGTCTGGATCATGCAGGAGGTCGTGATGCGTCAGATCGTCGGTGCAACCGTTCTCGGACTCGTCGTCGGATTCGCCTTCCCCCGCCCGAGTGTCCAGGCCGAGGAGGACTACTACGTGATCACGTACACCAATCAATCACAGCGGGCGGCGCAGCAGGAAACCACGTCGACGGGCGGCTGGGTGCTGGACACCGACCTGTATCCCAACCTCGCGCCCGGCCTGTACGCGGTAGTGCGCGGTCCTTACCACAGCAGCGACGAGGCGACCCGGCAGCTCGAGTGGCTGCAGTCCGGGGACGATTATCCGGATGCGTACATCCGCAACGCCGGCCAGATCCGGTTGCGTGCCGGCGTCAGTAGCGGCGTGCCTCCGGCAATGGTTGCCGCACTGCTCGGCGAGTTGGAGTTCGAGGTGGAGGAACGCGCCGGTGCGGAGAATCCATGCGAGCCGCAGGCGCCCTATCACCGGGTTCAGTTGGTATGGTGGGAGCCGAGCCGATCACCCGATCCCGAAACCGGCGCGGTGAGATGGTCAGTGATGCGGAACGAGGTTCGCTTCGGCGGTTTCTGGTGGATCGACGCGAGCGGTGTGGTTGAGCACATGCGTGCGTGTTTTGAGTGAGGGAGACGCGGAGCCGGCGTCGACACTCCGTCAGCCGGCACAATCTGCATTCTACAATCGACTCTCCCTTACCCCCTCACCACACCTCCGTACCTGACGCCCGTCAGATCCGCAATCTCCCTCTTCCACGTCGTCAAGTCTTCGGCGTTGAACTGATCCAGCCTCGTATGCCCGCAAGCACGGGCGAGTGTCTGCATCAGATGCACCGACGCCCGCAGACATCGATTGAGCCGTTCCGCAGCTTCATTCACCGGCAGGCGCGCGCGACGGCGCGGCGTTTGGGTGGCGATCCCGACCGGACAGTTGTTGGTGTGGCACGCGCGCATGGCGATGCAACCGATCGCCTGCATCGCTGCATTGCTAATCGCGATTCCGTTGGCACCCAGGGCCATCGCCTTGGCAAAGTCGGCCGCGGTCCTAAGCCCACCTGTGGCAACCAGCGTGACATGTGAATGACCCGATTGGTTGAGATGGATTCGCGCGCGCGCGATTGCCGGCATGGTCGGCACGGAGATGTGATCGCGGAAGATGAGCGGCGCGGCGCCAGTGCCTCCACCACGACCGTCGAGGATGATGTAGTCCACACCGATCTCGAGTGCGGCGTCGATGTCCTGCTCGATATGCTGGGCCGAGAGCTTGAAACCGATCGGTACGCCACCGGTCCGTTCCCTCACTTGGGCGGCGAAGTCGCGGAAGTCGGTGAGAGATTCCCAGTCGGGAAACCGTGCCGGTGACACCGCGGGCTCGCCCTCCTCGAGTCCCCTGACTAGTGCGATCTTGCCCTTAACCTTCGCGCCAGGGAGGTGCCCGCCCGTACCCGTCTTGGCACCCTGCCCGCCTTTGAAGTGAAACGCCTGTACCATGTCCAGCTTGTCCCACGAAAAGCCAAACCGGCCGGACGCCAATTCGTAGAAGTACCGGCTGTTCGCCTCCTGCTCCTCCGGCAGCATTCCACCTTCACCCGAGGCGATACCCGTGCCAGCAAGCGCGGCACCCTTCGCGAGTGCCACCTTAGCCTCTTCCGAAAGCGCACCAAAGCTCATATCCGACACGAAGAGCGGGATCTCGAGCCGCAACGGCTGGTTCGCTCTTGGTCCGATCACCAGGTCCGTCGCGACAGGGACGTCGTCGAGTTGTGGGAATTTGTGGAGCTGAGCCGTGACGAACTGGAGATCATCCCACGACGGAAGTAGCGCTCGCGGCACACCCATAGCCGCGACCGGGCCGTGTGCACCCGTCTTGTCGAGACCGTGGCTCGCGAACTCGCGGATCGCGTTGACGTGCGGCTCCTCTGGCGTGCCGTGCACGTCCTGATAGGCACCTTGATACGCGTCCCGGTCGTACGCCTGCGGGTTGTCGTGTTCCCACTCGGCGATTTCGTCTGCATCGACAAAGACACCGCCATCTTCGACCCATGCTGCGAATTTCTGCAACCGTTCAGCGGGGTTGTACTCGCTGATGCCGGTGTCGTAGCGGAAATCCCACTGGTGCATCCCGCAGATCAGGTTGTGGCCTTCGATGCGGCCGTCGGCGAGGAGCGCTCCGCGATGCAGGCAGCGGCCGTACAGTACCGACACCTCATCATCGTAGCGAACAACGACGAGGTCGGTATTGCCGACCAACGCGTGGGTTGGTGTGCGGTCCGCCAAGTCATCGAACGAGGCGATGCGGGTCCTGTTCATAGATCCCTTGAGATGAAAGTGAGTTGACTAGCCGCCGGCGATCTCGCATGCCGCGGGAATCGCGGACGCGAGGAACGCTTGCGCTTGTTCCGCCTGCGCCACGGGGTCGTCGCCCGCCACCACGAGCGTTGAGCCGGTGAGGACAGCGCCGACCCACCCTTCGGTGTGCCAGGTCCCGCCGCCTTCGAGCCGCGGAAACATATCCGGGCTCGCTGGAACGGGCCACGGTGTGGCGTAGAGATACGGCTCAGGGTAACTCACGTCGCCCGGCACCATGCCAACGCCGACGCTCCGCATCTCCTCGGGGTCTTCCGCGCTCTCGAGCGTAATGAGCGTCGCCATGTCGAAATGATGTGGCCACGTGCGGACCGGCGAGGCGTTGTCGTAGTCGCGCACAACTGTAGAGAGTAGCAGCAGCGTGTTGTCGTACCAATGGGCGAGTTCGGCGCGGGCTACGGCCTCGCCGCCGGTAAAGGGTGCTCCCGCACGCACCACGTGATCGGGGAAATCCTGATCTGGTCGGTGTAGATCCTCAGGGGCGACATCGCCCACACCGTACCGCCCCATCATCTCCGCAATCCACCCATAGCCGTCGTCGAGTGTCTTGCCCTCGAGCCGAAGGGTGTCAACGACACCATCAGCGGCATCGCGTACGGTGAGATCGAAGTTCAGAAGGTCCAATCCAACACGAACCGGTGGAGATGCTCCGACCTGTCGTGTTACGAACGCTGCGTCCTCCGCGATCCAGCCCAAGTTGGCGTGACTGAAATCCGGCGCTTGTTCCAAGACGGCTAACGGAACGGCACCGACGACTTGAACGGCCCAGTGCAACTGGATACGGGTTTCGACCAATGCATCGGGAGCGACACCGCCGAGCGCTTGCCAGTCCGATGGAGGAAAGTCGACCTTCGTCATGAGCGATTCCTAAACGAGTTCCGGATCTGTCATCACTTCGATGAGACTCGGGCCGTTGTGTGCGAGTCCACTGCTAATGGCGTCGCTCAACTGTGATGGCTCGATCACGCGAATACCAAGACCGCCACACAGGTTGGCGTAGTCGGCGAAATTCGGGTTGTGGAGAGAGGTCTGCCATACGTCCCAATGTCCCGCGCGCTGTTCCTTGGAGATCTTTCCCAACTCGTCGTTATTCAATAGTACGTGCGTGATCTCCATCCCGTATTTGACGGCCGTGGTGAGCTCGCCCATGTACTGGCCGAATCCGCCGTCGCCTGTCACGGCAACGACCGGACGCCCTTTGAACGCGGGGTCGTCTTCCTGCGTCGCCGCCCATGCCCCCATAGCTGCAGGATATCCGAATCCGATCGAGCCCAGATACCCGGACATCAGGACGGCCTGGCCGGTACACTCGAAATAGCGACCGAACGAATACGTGTTGTTGCCCACGTCCACTGCGATGATCGCATCTTCCGGCACGAGTTCCGTCATGGCAGCAAAGACCGCGGCCGAGTTGATTCCCTTGCCGCGCGTCTCGCCGAGGCGGCGCTCCTTTTCGGTACGCCAGATACTCCAGCGCTTTGCCACGTCGGGTCTTTGATCCTCTGTCGCAACCTGTTCGAGCCGATCTTTGAGGATGTTCGCCGTGATGCCGATCTCACCCCAGACCGGCACGGCCACCGGGTGGAACTTGCCCAGGATCATGGGATCGTAGTCGACCTGGATCGTGGGGATCTTGGGTGTAATACCCGTGTGGTTGCTGAAGCTCGCGCCGAGCACCAGCAGGCAATCAGACTCGTTCATCAGCCAACTCGCAACCGGAGTACCGGAGCGACCGAGCACGCCGCCGGCCAGGGGATGGCGATCCGAGATGAGACCTTTGCCCTTGAATGTGGTGAGGACCGGACTGTTCAAGTGCTCGGCGAGCGCGAGTACCGCCGGCATCTGAAATCGGGCGCCGTGCCCTACGATGATCACCGGGCGCTTGGCGGTTTTGATGAGGCGTACCGCACTGTCGATCGATTCCTGCGGCGGCGTGATGGTGCGAGGTGTGACGCGCCCTTCAGGCGTTCCGGCCTTGGCACCGTCATTGGCAGGGAGCTTCTGCACTTCGTCCGGGAAGATGAGGTGCGACACGCCACGGTTCAGAATGGCGCTCTTCAGGGCCAAGTTCACCAGCTCTGCATGCTTGCTCGCGTGGAGCACCGGTTGCGTCCACTGCGCGACTTTGCCGAATGCAGCCTGCAGATCGATTTCCTGAAACGCTCCGGGACCCAACACCTGCGTGTCGACTTGTCCGGTGAGTGCCAGCACCGGTGAACGATCGACGTTGGCATCCCACAGGCCCGTGAGAAGGTTCGTTGCGCCAGGCCCTGCGATCGAGAAACACGCTGCCGGTCGTCCGGTGAGCTTGCCATACGCGGATGCCGCGAAAGACGCGGCTCCCTCATGACGAATCCCGAAGTATGTGAGCTTGCCGGCTGCCTCTTGTCGCCTGAGCGCGTCGGCCAGGCCGAGATTGGAGTGGCCCACCATGCCCCATACGAAGCGCACACCCCAGTTGGTCATGGTTTCGGCCATGACGTCACTCACGGTGCGCTCGCGGGGCACCTCGGTTTCGATGCCCACGTATACACCGTCGTCTCGCACCTCGACGGGGAACGTCGCAATCGTGTCCTCGAAGCCACCGGGCGAGCGTCCCGTTGCGGGGTGGAAGTCCCAGCCGTGCCAGGGACAGCGGAGCCAGCCAGTCTCGATCGACCCTTCGCCGAGCGGGCCACCCTGGTGGGGACACGCGTTGTCGAGTGCGTGATAGGATCCCTCAAAATGCGTCATGCACACGGTCTGGTGGGCGCAGGCTACGGGACGCACGCGTCCCTCGGGCAGCTCGTCCAATTCGAGTGCCTTGTACCAGACGAGCGATCTGTCAGGGCTAGTGCTCTTATTCTCCATCGGGTTCGGTTCCGGAGTCGCTATTTCGCACGCAGTGACGAACGGCCTTGTTGCGAGTGAGAACACTATTCGGGTCTGCGAGGTTCCGCCACCTCCTGAAGTTCGCAGTTATGCCAGCAAGAAGTCGAGAGAAGAATCTCTCGCGTTGTTCGCATCTTGATTCCCGGGCCTCGAGCCGTCACTGTTATGGCTTGTTTCTCGAGCGCCCGTTCCCGGAATAATCTCAGGAGAAGACATGTCCGCGCCCACTGAATCCATTGCCGACACCCAGGAATCCTTGGAGGCCACCATCAAGGGTGAGGTCATCCGTATGTATCAGGAGGTGGCCGACCACCCCGACCAGGAATTCCACTTCTATCACGGGCGTGAGGCGGCGGAGATGCTCGGGTACGAGCGGGATTGGCTGGATCGGGCGCCGGAGGGTGCCGTAGCCTCGTTTGCCGGTGTGGGGAACCCGCATCTTCGCAGCAACGTGCAGGCCGGCGAGACCGTGTTGGACCTGGGGAGTGGCGCCGGGCTCGACAGCATCATTGCTTCCTGGCAGACCGGCCCTGAGGGCAAGCTGCTCGGCGTCGATCTCAATCCCAACATGTGCCTCAAGGCCCAAGCGCACGCCGCGGCGTCCGGTTCGAAAATGGAGTGTCACGAAGGGCGGATGGAGGACATTCCCGTTCCCGACGGGACCGTGGATGTCGTTCTCTCCAACGGCGTGATCAACCTGTCCTTTCGTAAGCGGCGTGTGATCCGTGAGATCTTCCGCATCCTGAAGCCAGGTGGACGCATCTCGATCACCGACATCGTGAGCGCCCGCAAGCTGTCGCAGGATATCGTAAACGATCCCAAGCTCTGGGCCAGCTGAATTGGCGGTGCTCTCCCGGAGGGAGAGATGTTCGAGCTGCTCGAGGAGGCCGGGTTCGAGAAGGTCCGCTCTGCGGTGGTGCCGGGGTTCAGTTTCCGCAAGGACGCAACGAGAAAGGCAGCGGAAGCGTTCGGCGTGAAGGCCGTCATGATGACTGCGGTCAAGCCGGGAGAGTCGTAGGCGCCGGCATGCACCTGGAAGTGCCCCACGGCATACGACGACGGAGGCGCTCGTTTATAATCAAGTGTGGTGGTTCCTACCATGACGACAGCCAACTCGGTCAGCCCACCACATTGCGCCGCGGATGGCTTACTGTTTGTGCGTGATTACATGAACCAGTGCCTGGCACCATGCACGGCGTCACCGAACCGCTGCATGTCAGCCAACTCCTCTTCCGAAAGCGGTCCTTCCTCCAGCGCTCGCAGGTTGGCCTCGAGCTGTTTGCGATTGGAAGGGGCGGTGAGGCAGACGTGTACACTAGGATGCGAGAGCACGAATCGGTAGCATTGCTGAGCAGTCGGCGAGAATCCATCCTTGGGCCAGCCCCGGGGACGCCGCAGTAACTGTCGCCAGCGAGTGGCAGTGTAACTCAGGACACCGGTGTTGTGAGCCGCCAAGCGGGGAAATATGTCGGCCTCAGCTCCGCGATGGGCAGCATTGTAACGAATCATGAGCACATCCACCACTCCATCCCGTGCCAAGTCGCCGGCAAACCGCCGGTCGTGTGAGGATACGCCTACGAAGCGAACCTTGCCTTGCTCCCTGCAGTGGTAGAGATCGTCCCTCGCCCGTTCGGTGAACTGTTCCTTCTTCATCACACCGAGGAAGAGGAACACGTCGATGTAGTCGGTCGTGAGCTGTCGTAGCCGCTTCTCCACGGTTCGGCGGACATTCTGGTGCGACCACAGATAATTGTACGCTCCTGTGATGACTACGTACGAATCCCTTTTCTTGCGTAGCGTTTCTCGCAACACACGGATCATTTGTCTGTCAAACCCGTATGCGAAAAGCACATTGACACCGGCGTCCAGCGCGCTGTGAATGGCGGCAGTCCCGGGTCGATAGGAGGCGGACAGCCCCATACGGAAGACTCTCAAACCGGTCTTCCCCAGGGTCGCGTAGCTGAACTGTTCAGTCGTTGCCTGTGACGGCGTCATATTACGAACCCCACTGGTATGCGCACTTCACCCTAGAAGATACGGTCTCGAGAAAACACGGTCCACGCCCCCCCGTGACGGTCGAGTCATCGTTTGTCGACTTCGTTCGCTTGCGGTCAAACGCGGCTACGCGGTCATGAATCTCACTGTGCAATCTGCCGTGAGCGAAACCACAATCTCCAAATCCGGCCGCTCGCCACCACCCGCGCCCGCCGGTATATTTGCGCTCCCATCCAGCTAGTGGAAACCGCCAGGAGGTTCCCATGCGCGTACGTGCATACACGGTCGTCGCGTTGGTCGTAGTTGCCGGTTGCGCCCGAGCGCCGCAGTTGGGCCCGGCGCCCTTGAGTGGGTCGTTCGACGTGATCATCGAGAACGGCAAGATCATCGACGGCACCGGCGCCGCCTGGTTCTACGGGGACGTCGGCGTGATCGACGACCGCATCGCCGCGATCGTGCCGCGGGGGCTGTTGCGGGACGCCTCCGCGACGGAGCGCATCGATGCCACGGGACTCATGGTGGCGCCGGGATTCATCGACATTCAGAGCCACTCACGTGGCGCGTTCCTGCGGGGCGACGGCCGCGTCGTCAGCAAGATCACGCAGGGCATCACCACCGAGATCATGGGAGAGGGGAGCACCAACGCCCCGGCCAACCGCTGGACCCTCAGTGCCACCGGCGAGCCCGATCCGGAAGACCTGGAGCGGGCCAAGCCGTTCATGGGGCCGCGGAGTTTCAGCAACTGGCTCGAAGCCATGAAGCAGCACGGCACCACGCCCAACTTCGGCTCGTTCGTCGGGGCCAGTACGATCCGCATGTATGGCAAGGGGATGGCGCAGGGTACGGCGGATGCGGCGGCCCTCGACTCGATGCGGACGGCCGTGCGCTGGGCCATGCAAGGCGGCGCGTTCGGCATCGCCTCGGCGCTGATCTATCCCCCGGGCAACTTCGCGTCCACCGACGAGTTGATCGAGATCTCCAGGGCAATGGCTCCCTACGGCGGCGTCTACATCACACATCTCCGATCCGAAGCGGACCAGTTCCTGGATGCGGTGCGTGAAGCGATCGCGATCGGGCAAGGCTCCGCCGTGCCAGTCGAGATCTATCACCTGAAGGCGGCGGGCAAGCGCAACTGGCCCAAAGCCGCGCAGGCGATCGAGCTCATCGACTCGGCGCGCGCGGCCGGCGTGGACATTCAGGCGGACATGTATCCCTACATCGCCGGCGGCACGGGGCTCAGCGCCTGCCTGCCCCCCTCGGCGTCGGCCGACGGCAAGCTGTTCGAGAATCTCGCCGACCCGGCAACGCGAGCGGCGATCAAGCAGGAAGTGCTGCATCAGACGACCGAGTGGGAGAACCTTTGCGATCTCGCGACGCCCGAGAACGTCTTGATCCTGGGTCTCGAGAAACCGGAGAACGAGCAATTCGTCGGCAAGCGGCTGAGCGAGATCGCCGCCGCGCAAGGGAAAGACTGGGTAGAGACGATTATGGATCTGTTGCTGTCCGAGGAACAGCGCATCGGCACTATCTACTTCCTGATGACCGAGGAGAACGTGCGGCTCCAACTGCAACAGCCGTGGATCAAGTTCGGCACTGATGCCGGCGGTATGGACCCGGACAGCACCGAGGGCCTAACACACCCGCGCGCCTACGGCAACTACCCGCGCATCCTCGGCAAGTACGTGCGGGATGAGGGCGTGCTGTCGCTCGAGGACGCCGTGCGCAAGATGTCATCGGCGGTTGCCACGCGGTTGTCGATCCAGGACCGCGGCGTGCTCCGGGAACGGTTATACGCCGACATCGTGATCTTCGATCCTCGTTCCGTGAGCGACCGCGCCACCTTCGAGGAGCCCCACCAGTTGTCGGTCGGCATGCAATACGTGCTGGTGAACGGCGTGGTGGTCGTGCGCAACGGGCTACATACCGGCGCGAAGCCGGGAAGGATCGTCTGGGGCCCGGGGTACCGCGGGAAGCGCTAACCGGGAACGGGCTGAGGAGTTCTAGCTCGGCGGCCTAAGGGATTTGACGCGACGAACGAGCAAGCCGGCGACTCCCGCAGACGCCTCCGGGGTAACTGCTCCTACCACTTTCGACAACTTCAGGCGGGTCAGGCGTCCTTTTGGGCAATCGTCTTCCACAGCATGCGCCACCAGCTGATACGCTGTGCCTTGCTGGCCTCCCAACCGTAGTAGGCGCCTCCGAGCTCCATGACTTTGGCTGCGGCCTTTGATACAACCCGGTCGATAGCCTCAAGCTCTACAGGATCAGAATGGACAAAGACCAGAGCAAATGGAAAGCGAAAATCACGATCCCCAGACGCTTCAGTCACCAAATAACCCGCGCCGGATGCCCACGCTGCGAACTCCTCACGAGCTAGCTCAGCGGCGAAAGCGGCCCGGTGTCTCACCGGTCTAGCAGTGGCCAATCGGTCACCTTGCATTCGAAGAGCTTCTACCTGCGCAAAGTTGTAGGCTGTCAGCCACTCTTCCGTGGACGGTTCAATTATGCGTTGGTAGTAGGACCACTCGGGATCCTCTTTTACCAAAACAGTGACGCGCTCCCTATACGGCCAAAAATCCTCAAGTACCTCAAGCACTCGATCTGATGCATCATCAGATCCATGAGCATAGAATGTGAGTTCTTGCCTACCAGCCATGAGCACTGAGCCGACTGGTGTGGCGTCAATCGTCTGCTCGAGGCGAGAAATAATCGCGGAACTCAACTTCTGGAGCTCCACATCCTCTGTGAAACCAGCTGACCCATCCGACCGAGGCCAGAAGAGTTCCACTGCTACCTTCACCAACCAGGGCTTCATTCCCAAGGGCTCAACTACTGCTTGATCGTTCACCGAAATCCACGCAAGAGCCCCGTTAATTCGGCAGACGTAGGTCGGCCATCCCAACATCATGAATTCCAGTTACGCCCAACGTCCCTGCGCTCGAGCTGCGGCACGACTAGTCCGCTGGTAACGTCGAGACGAACTCGGCGAATCGTCCGGTATCTCTCAACGGTTCGCCATGTCCGAAACACACCACCGAAGGCTCTAGCGCAGCTAGTTTCCGCGCGGTGGTTCGATTCATGGCCTCGTCAAACGTCGCGAACCTGAACGGCTCAGTGAGGCCACGCCGCATGGTTATGGGATTGCGATGAAACAGCACATCTCCAAGCACCAGTATCCGATCGCTCTCACGCCAGAACGCAAGATGCCCGGGCGTATGTCCGGGTGCCTCAATCACCGCGAATTGGCCGAGCTGGTCTCCGTCAGACAGTGTTCGCGCTACAGGATGGCCTGGACCGCCGAGTTGGCGCGACAGTCGTGCAATCCACGAATCCCGACTCGGCAACACCTGAGTCAGATCACCGGTCTCAACCGCTGCCCGATCTCCCTCGCCGCACATCAACGGCACGTCAAACTGCTCGCTTACAGTATGACTGCAGCCTTGATGGTCGAAGTGTGCATGGGTAATGACATGCCCGCTGATCGGAATGTCCGATAGGGCGGACAGTAATCGTCGCCTGGAAAACTTGTCGCCCGAGTCCACGAGAATGTCATCCAACACATACACGTTCACCGCACCGAAAGGCCCGAGCGCCAGGCGCAACACATCTGCACCGATACGGTCAATCTTCATACTGTTACCCTAGTAGAGCCGGTCGGCTGACGACACTGCGCATCAGCTGCGGGCGCTCACTTTCCGTCTGCAAGAAACGCTCGGTCACCTGCAGCCTCTCAATGCGCTCATATCAACTGCTCCAGCCGCGCCTGGCAGCTTCATGCCCTTGTTAGCCAGCGCGCCTTGTCATACCACGCCGGAGATGCGGCCAGAACATTGGCACGCGACCCCTGTATTCCGAATAGCTTGTGCCAAACCGACGCTCTAGCTCCGGCTCCTCAACTAGCTTCAAATGAATCACGTGCACCAGGATGTACGCCGGGATCGAGATCAACACCATCCCGACCGAATGAAGCAACACGCCCACGCCGAACAATGCCGTGAACACTCCGGTCAACATCGGATTGCGCGTCCAAACGTACGGTCCTTCCACCACCAGTTCGGTCGGAGGATTGAACGGC